>NZ_JACJSP010000010.1 GCF_014698235.1 Limnothrix sp. FACHB-406
CTGATCTACCCGATCGGTCAAGGTTCGTTCTCTGACGGTATGCCTTTGGGCATCTCGGGCACCTTCAACTTCATGTTGGTGTTCCAAGCTGAGCACAACATCCTGATGCACCCCTTCCACATGTTGGGCGTTGCTGGTGTGTTCGGTGGCTCGCTGTTCTCCGCAATGCACGGTTCCTTGGTGACCAGCTCGCTGGTCAAGGAAACCACCGAAGTTGAGTCGCAAAACTACGGCTACAAGTTCGGTCAAGAGGAAGAAACCTACAACATCGTTGCAGCTCACGGCTACTTCGGTCGCTTGATCTTCCAATACGCTTCGTTCAACAACAGCCGCTCGCTGCACTTCTTCTTGGGTGCTTGGCCGGTTGTGGGTATCTGGTTCACCGCCCTGGGCGTGAGCACGATGGCATTCAACCTGAACGGCTTCAACTTCAACCAATCGGTTGTTGACTCGCAAGGTCACGTAATCGGCACCTGGGCTGATGTGATCAACCGCGCCAACCTGGGTATGGAAGTGATGCACGAGCGTAACGCTCACAACTTCCCGCTGGATCTGGCTGCTGGTGAAGCTGCTCCCGTAGCTCTGCAAGCTCCCGCAATCAACGGTTAATTCTGAAGGTTGTGAGTGCCTGCTAGCCTGAGCAAATCAGTCTAAGCGACACAGTGGAGGGGGGACGATCTTGAATCGTCTCCCCTCTTGCTATTGGTGATCCTGAGAAACTCATGCGGGCAGTGATTCGCAGGATCCAGAACGGTTGGAATCGCCCGATAATTGGGTTATCGGTACTGGTTGTGCGGCGGCTCCCGGGGAATTCGTAGGAATTCAAGATTTGAGGAATTGAAGGTTTATGTTGCTCGATCGCCCAGAAATGCATAGCGAATCTGATGTGGCGGTGGCGGAAGCGAAAGCGGCTGCAATTCCCACCTATGACGTAGCGATCGTTGGGGGTGGAATTGTGGGATTGGTGGTGGCCTGTGGGTTGCGCCAAACGGGGTTGAAAGTGGCGATCATTGAAGCCCTAACCCAGGCCACGGCAGCAAAACAAGCCCAGGCCTATGCCTTTTCCCTGTCTTCGGCCAAAATCTTCCAGGGATTGGGCTTGTGGGATCAGGTGCGATCGAGTCTGGAACCCTTCCGGCGCATTCGGCTTTCCGATTGTGATTGGCCCGATGTGGTGGAATTTTGGCCCCAAGATGCGGGAATGCAGACGGAGTTGGGCTATGTGGCGGCCCACAATACCCTGCTGGAAGCCTTGCAAGGGGCCGTGAATCGATCGCCCCATTGCACTTGGATTGGCCCGGCCACGGCCACCGTTTTGGACTACGGGGCCGATTGGGCTGAGTTGGTGATTGCGCCCAATGGCGAGGGGGTGACGGTTCCGTCGCGACTGCGGGCCAAACTGGTGGTGGCGGCGGATGGGGCCCGATCGCCCCTGCGGGAAGCGGCCGGCATTCCCAGACGCGGTTGGGCCTATTGGCAATCCTGCATTGTGGCCGCCGTCAAGGCTGAACAGCATCACCAAAACATCGCCTACGAACGGTTTCAGACCAGCGGCCCCTTCGCGATTTTGCCCTTGGGGGATGTTTGTCGCTTGGTGTGGACGGCTCCCCACGCGGAAGCCCAGGCGATGTTGGCGTTGGATGACCCAGCATTTTTGCGGGCCCTGAGCCAACGGTTTGGCCCCCAGATGGGGCAATTGGAATTGGTGGGCGGTCGCTATCTATTTCCGGTGCGGTTGATGCAGTGCGATCGCTACGTGGGGCATCGGTTGGCCCTGGCGGGGGATGCGGCCCACTGTTGCCATCCCGTGGGGGGACAAGGTTTGAACATGGGCATTCGCGACGCGGCGGCCCTGGTTGATGTGATCCAGGGGGCGATCGCCCGGGGTGAAGACTTTGGGCAAGTGGCGGTGTTGCGGCGCTACGATCGCTGGCGGCGTTGGGGCAATTGGGTGATCTTGGCGTTCACCGATTTGCTCGATCGACTCTTTTCCACCCAACTGTGGCCCGTGGTTTGGGTGCGACGGCTGGGCTTGGCGGCCCTCAAGCGGGTTCCGCCCCTGAAGTCCCTGGCCCTGAGGTTGATGACAGGACTGCTGGGGAAAATGCCGAGCTTGGGTCGCCTGGTGGATTCCAACCCTTGAGCGTTCGGCGATCGCCCCGCGTCAATTGGTGGTTACAGATGGTGGTTACAGCCGCGCGATCGCAGATTGGCCGATCGCAGATTGGCAAGCTGCTAGCCTAACCAGGCGGCCGGTGCGGGCCGGGCGGTCGATCGACCGGCGGGCCGCACCTCGTAAAGCTTGCCTTCATTCAGTTGCAAAACTCGGTGATGACTGCGCCGCACCCACAACTCATCATGGGTCGTGACGATCGTGGTTGCTCCCAATTCGTTGAGCCGCTCCAGGATCGCAATGATCTGTTGGGAGTTGTCGCCGTCGAGGTTGCCGGTGGGTTCATCGGCCAAAATTAAGGGGGGCGTGCTGACAATTGCCCGGGCAATGCTGGCCCGTTGCTGTTCGCCGCCGGAGAGTTGTTCGGGGAAGTGGTCTGCCTTGTGCAGCAGCCCCACCAACCGCAGGGCGGGCGTGAGACGACGGCGAATTTCCGCCTGGGGATAGCCCTGGGCCAACAAAACGAAGGCAATATTTTCGGCTACGGTGCGGCGGGGAATGAGTTTGTAATCTTGAAAAACGATGCCGATTTTGCGCCGCAGGAGCGCCAGTTGATTGCGATTGAGATCGCTAACCCGTTGCCCATCGATGATCACTTCGCCCCGATCGACCAGTTCTTCGCCATAGAGCAACTTCAGCAGGGTAGACTTGCCCGCGCCGGAGGGGCCCGTAATCATCAAAAATTCACCGCGATCGACCCGTAAATTAGCCCCCAACAGGCCGCGCTGACTGCGGTTATAGATTTTCACCACCTCGCGCAATTGCACGATCGCCGCCGCACTCGACCTCACACCAGCCATGGCCGTTCTGTCCTTTGTGGAGGGTGGGGGTCGTCAGGATGCCAAGCTTGGGCCACTGGGCCCGCAATCGCCTGAATCGATCGCCCTGTTCCACCCAATTGTTCGTTTTGGTTCGTTATGAGTTTAACCGCCGATCTCCTTTCCACCATCCCCGGCCAACCGTTGGCGGGTTTAGCGCGAGCCGATCGCCTGTGGCAACAACTCCGGGGGCTGGATGATCAGGGGGTCAAACCCCCCATTTCGGTAATTTACGAATCTTCACAAAATCTGGCGGCCGATCCTGACAACTGGCCGCCGGCCGATGCCCTCAGGGTTGATTTGGTGGTACTGGGGGGAACCTTGGGGATTGTGATGGCCACGGCCCTGGCCCAGGCCGGTTGGCGCGTGGTGTTGATGGAACGGGGACAACTGCAAGGGCGAGATCAGGAATGGAATATTTCCCGATCGGAATTGGCCGTTTTGGTTGAACGGGGGCTGTTGACAGCGGCGGAACTGGAGCGGGCGATCGCCTCGGAATTTAATCCCGTGCGGATTGCCTTTGCGGGTGGTCAGGAGCGATGGGTGCGGGATGTGCTGAATCTGGGAGTCAGTCCCGCCATTTTGGTCGCTCAATTGCGGCAAAAATTCTTGGACGCTGGGGGCATCCTGCTGGAGCAAACCCAGTTTGTTTCCTTGACCGTGCAGCCCGATCAGGTTTGGGTGCAGGGGCGATCGCTCCTGGGCGGCCCCACCGGAGCCACAGGAGCCGGGGGCAACGCTGCCTATGGGGATTGGGTCACCGCCCATCAGGCTACGGTCACGATCGGGGCGCGGCTGGTGTTGGATGCCATGGGGCATCAGTCCCCGATCGTCCGGCAAACTCGCGGCCCCGCCAAACCCGATGGCGTTTGTCTGGTGGTGGGCACTTGCGCCACGGGCTATCCTGCCAACGACAGCGCTGATCTCATTGCCACGACCACCGGCATTCAGGACGATCGCCAATATTTTTGGGAAGCGTTCCCCGCCCAAGCGGGCCGCACCACCTATCTGTTTTGCTATGGGGATGCCCACCCCAGCCGTCCCAGTTTGCACGACTTGTTTGAGGACTACTTCCGGCTGTTGCCTGCCTATCAAAACTTGCCTTCCCTGGAGGGGTTGCAATTTCAGCGGGCCCTGTTTGGTTTTTTCCCTGCCTTTCGCCAAAGCCCTTTGCAACCAACGGTCGATCGCCTGCTGTTTATTGGTGATAGCAGCGGTTTGCAATCCCCCCTCAGTTTTGGCGGCTTTGGGGCCCTGTTGCGCCACCTCGATCGGCTCTTGGATGGCATCACCAACGCCCTGCAAACCGATCGGCTCGATCGATCCCACCTGAGCCTGTTGCTGCCCTATCAACCGAATCTTTCCGTTACCTGGTTATTTCAGCAGGCCATGCGCGTGGCTGTGGGGCAACAGTTACCGAGCGATCGAATCAATCGATTGTTGGATGCGGTGTTTGGGGAAATGGCCGCAGCGGGCGATCGGGTACTGCGGCCCTTCCTACAAGACGTGGTGCAATTTCCTGCCCTTTCCATTGCCCTGGCCCGTGTGGCGATCGCCCAGCCGGCCTTGGTGGCTCAACTCATTCCCCAACTGGGCTTGCCTGCCTTGTTGGATTGGATGCGGCATTATCTCGCCTTGGGGCTATATCACGCGGGCGATCGCCTGGCCTTGCCCGCTCGCGAACCGGTGCGATCGGCTTGGCGCTACGGTTCTGGCAACGATTGGCATTCCTAACGGTTGGTTAATGCTTGGCTAGTGAATGCCGGGTTAGTTAATGCTTAGTTAGTGACAGCCTTTACCGATGATTGAATGGCGGATTCTGCTGATTGATACCAGCAGGCAAATGAATAATAAATTGAGTACCTTGATTGGGTTGAGAGCGACAGAAAATTTTCCCTTGGTGTCGCTCCGTAATAACTTGATAGCTAATTGACAGTCCCAAGCCTGTGCCTTTGCCAACGGGTTTTGTGGTGAAAAATGGATCGAAAATCCTTGCCTGCACGGATTCTGGAATGCCGGGGCCATTATCAGCAATGCTGATTTCAACCACATTTTCACTAGCGATAAACTGGGTGGTAATTTCAATTCGGCTAGGATTAGCCTCAATTTCTGCCTCGCTCCAGCCGGCTGTTTTTTGCTCCAAGGCATCGATCGCATTAACCAGCAAATTCATAAACACCTGATTCAGCGGGCCTGGATAGCATTCCACAGGTGGCAAATCGCCATATTTTGTGATTACTTCAATGGCTGGATGATCAGACGTTGCTTTCAAACGATGTTTGAGCAACAGCAAGGTGCTTTCAATGCCATGGTGCAAATTGGTGACACAATCTTTGGTTTGGTCAGTTCTGGAAAATGTGCGTAGGGATAAAACTAGCTGCCGAATTCGATCGGTGCCCACGGTCATCGAATCCAAAATTTTAATCAAGTCAGCTTGAATAAATGCCAGCTCTTCAAAGTCGATCGAGGCTTGACCGTTAGATTGGCTGGCTTGACCGGCATGGATTGCATAGACTTGCGTTGTGGCTTGGAGTAATTCGTGAACATAGTCCCGCACATAATCTAAGTTGCCATGAATAAAATTCACGGGATTATTAATTTCATGGGCAATTCCTGCCAAAAGCTGCCCCAACCCTGACATTTTTTCACTTTGAATCAGTTGCAATTGCGTTTGTTGCAATTGGTTCAGGGCCTCGCTGCGGTCTTGAACGGTGGCTTGCAGGGTTTGGTTGGTTTCGGCCAAAGATTGCAAAGTTGCCTCCACTTTGGCAGCCATTTGATCAAAGGAATGACATAAAAAAGTCAGCTCATCCATGTGCTGTCGATCGCGAACCGCAAAAGCGAAGACGGCCTCTGAAGTGGTGGCTTTTGGGGTGGCCATGGGCATGATTTTCTCCGTGGCCACCAAGGTATTGCATTTTTCTAGAATTGGCTTAAGTTGGCGATTGAGACGGCGCACAAAACCCAATACGGCGATCGCCAACAGAATGGCGGCAATGCTGACACTGATGATTAAAATGCGCCAAAGGGGCCCCAACACCACATCACTGGGAACAACGGCGATCGCAATCCAGTTGGCACTGGGAATTCGCTCATAGGCGATGATTTGATCTTGGTGATAAATAATATCGGAATTTTTGCTCTGCAAGATGGGCCACAGTTCGCGCAAGAGTGGCAAATCTCGATAGCTGGAATTGGCTTGAAGAGACTTGCGCTTCGGTGGGTAAGCCAGTAATTTGCCAGATCTGCTGAGAATGGCAAAATAGCCTTCATTGTTGATGACGGATCGATCGACTCGTTTGCTGAGTTCGGTCACGCTGAAATCTGTTCCTGCCACACCAACTAGGTTTTTTTGACTGTCATAGAAGGGAACTAAGTAGCTGGTCATGACAATATTTGACCACTCATAGGGTTCTATCCAAATTCCCTTTTGATTACCCACAGGAATTCGCCAGTAATGTTGGTCAGGATATTGATCGTCTTTATACAACTCTGAGTAAATCCAGTCGGAGTAGGGAGGTGGTAGGCGCTCACCGATCGGATTGGGCTGACCTTGATCGACATAAAAATATGGATAAAACCACTGACGATCGCGCAAAACCTGAAAGGCATTTTGGCCGAAGCCTACTCCCAACACTAAGCTGGGACGTTGTTTGAAAAATTCTAAAGTTAGTTGCTTATAGAATTCTGGATCTTGAATATTTCGATCGCGATTGGTCAAAACAGCCGCCGACAGAATTTCAATGTAGCGCTGCGACTCTAATAGTTGCCCTCGGGTAAATTCAACTTGGGCGTTCAGTTCCGCACGAATTCGCCCAAGGGATTCCCGTTCAATGGAGCGATAAAAGACGGCGGCCATGGTTCCCAAGGCCACGAGGGCCCCACCCAAAACGTAGAGAAAAAGTTGGGTGCTGATGGATCGAACAAGCAGGCGATCTCGTAATCTCTGGAGCCACTTGGCCAGCATAGGGATCAATAGTTGGAAAGAGCAGTGAGTTGCGAAGGGGATGCGCTCTGGGCTTGGCTTTGGTGACTAACAATTGTGGCTATTCCTCAGGAAATTAAGGGACTCTTGAGGTATTGGCTAGGACTAAATGGGCTTCATTTGGAGGAAATGGAATGGAGGATGATCAGGATCGGCTTCTTAATTGATTGGAGATCTGTTTTTAGCTATAAATAATTGCAATTGAGTGCTGATTCTTGATCTGCCAGTGCCCCTATTTTGGCATCTTCTTTTCAGAATTTTAAGTAATCGATGAAACGGTGGGGATTGGGCGATCGCCCCGATCGCAGCCTTTGGAGCTTTACGGATTCCAAGGGCAACCAACCGGATTCCTTGACTGAATGATTTGGGGAAGCAGACCTGTGGATGGGTGGCCGGAAGCGATCAAGATGAACAGTACGATCGCCCCCAAACAGGTTAAAAGGGGTGAGAATGTATTGTGCAAAACAATTTCTCGTTTCTTTCGCCATGACGTTTGCGCCCCCAGTTCAGCACCATGTTTTTCCCAATGGTTTGACGGCAATTGCGATCGAAAATCCGGCAGCGGACATTGTGGCGGCTCGTATCTTCATTAAGGCTGGGAGTCTGTGGGAGGCGCGATCGAAAGCGGGGCTAGCCAACTTGGTGGCAGCGGTGATGACGAAGGGTACGGAACGCTTGTCATCGATGGAAATTGCGGAGCGGGTGGAATCAATTGGGGCCAGCCTGGGCACGGATGCCAGCACCGATTACTTTCTAGTTAGCCTCAAGAGTGTGTCCCACGATTTTGTGGATCTGCTGTCCTTGGCGGGAGAGTTGTTGCGATCGCCCGCGTTTCCGGAGTCGGAGGTGGAACTGGAGCGATCGCTGATGTTGCAGGGGATTCGTTCCCAACGCGAGCAGCCGTTTTCCCTGGGGTTTGATCAACTGCGCCAAGTGCTGTACGGGCCAGAGCATCCCTATGCGTTTTCACCCTTGGGCACGGAAACCACCACAGGACAACTGACCCCAGCGGATTTGCAGGCGTTTCATCAAACCTACTTCCAGCCTGATCGGGTGACGATCGCGGTGTCCGGTTGCCTGAGCACCCAGGAAGCTTTGAAGGCGATCGAAGCAGTGTTTGGCGATTGGCAGGTGAGCGATCAAGTCATTGTGGAGCCGCAGTTTCCGCCTTTGCCCAACACCATTGAGCAACGGGCGATCGCCCAGGAAACTCAGCAGGCGATCGTCATGTTGGGTTATGGGGCCGCATCGGTGTTGGGAACGGATTCAACCGCAACCGAGCAACAACATCACCCGGACTATGCGGCGCTGAAGTTGGCCAGCACCTATTTGGGCAATGGCCTTTCGAGTCGCCTATTTGTGGAGCTGCGGGAAAAACGCGGCTTGGCCTATGAAGTTTCAGCCCTCTATCCCACTCGCTTGGGCCCGTCGCACTTTGTGGTTTACATGGGCACTGCGCCTCAGAACGTGCCCGAGGCGATCGCCGGGTTGCAATCGGAGGTGGAACGCTTGATTCATCACCCGATTGAAGCAGCAGAATTAACCGCCGCCAAAAATAAGCTCTTGGGTCAATATGCCCTGGGTAAGCAAACCAACGCCCAGTTGGCTCAACTCTATGGTTGGTATGAGGTGTTGGGCTTGGGTCGCGAGTTCGATCGCACCTTTCAAACTGCAATCGCCCAAGTGAGTGCCCAAGATATTCAAACGGTGGCCGATCGCTACTTTGCCGCACCGCACATGGTTTTGACGGGCCCCGCCGCCGCCGTGGAGCCGGCCCTGTTGGTGACCCCCTAAGTGCAGCCAGCGAGCACCAAAACAGGCCAAAGCCAAAAAGTCCCAAGAAAATCAGAAAATTAGGGGCAAGGAACTTCAGCCCCTTGCCCTTGTTCTTGACCTTTTAGTGGTTTTAGCTGTTGATTAACCCTTCCACTTCACCTTCGGCAAAATTTCCGAGTTGTCCACCCGCCCCTTGTATTTCACCGCGAAGTTCAACAGGGAATCCAGCAGCGAATCGGACAGGTAGTGTGGTTGTAAGCCCAAATCCAGCAGATTGGTGTTCTTGGCGTTGAAGTAATGTTCTTCGGCTTCGACGCGGGGGTTTTCGATGTTGTTGATTTCCACCTTCAGACCCATGGCCGCGCTGGCCTCTTGGACTTTCTTGGCCAAGTCCAAAACGCTGAACAGTTCCGTGAATTGGTTGAACACTCGAAATTCACCGGGTTTGGCAGGCGTTTCGATCGCCAGCTCCACGCAGCGCACCGTATCGCGAATGTCCAGGAAACTGCGGGTTTGGCCGCCCTTGCCATACACCGTCAACGGATGGCCCACGGCGGCCTGAATACAGAAGCGGTTGAGTGCTGTGCCGAACACGCCGTCATAGTCCAACCGGTTGATTAGCAATTCGTCCATGCCGGTTTGGTCGGTCAACACGCCGTAAACCACCCCTTGGTTGAGGTCGGTGGCCCGCAGACCCCAAACCCGACAGGCAAAGTGGATGTTGTGGGAGTCGTGGACTTTCGAGAGGTGATAGAAACTGCCGGGTTGCTTGGGATAGGGCAGGGTATCTTTGCGACCGTTGTGCTCGATCGTGATGTAGCCCTCTTCGATGTCGATGTTGGGCGTGCCATATTCGCCCATGGTGCCCAGTTTGACCAAGTGACAGTCGGGGAACTTCTCACGAATGATGTAGAGCAGGTTGAGGGTTCCGACAACGTTGTTGGTTTGGGTCAACACGGCATGTTCGCGATCGATCATCGAGAACGGAGCCGATCGCTGTTCCCCAAAGTGAACGATCGCCTCAGGTTGAAACTCGGTCAGAGCCTGATCCAGGAAAGCATAGTTGGTGATGTCGCCAACGTAGAGGTCAATGTGTTTGCCGGTCAGGTCTTTCCACCGTTGGATGCGCTGCTTGATCGGGGCGATGGGGGTCAGGGTGTCAATTTGCAGTTGTTGATCCCAGTGCCGACGAACCAGGCTGTCCAGGATGCCAACTTCATGACCGCGATCGGACAGGTATAGAGCCGTTGCCCAACCGCAGTAACCATCACCGCCAATGACGAGGACTCTCATAACTTCTTGGAGCTAGCGCTTGCCGATTGTTTCGCTCAATCTATCAGGGTTTGGTTAAATTTAGGCCTTCCACTGAAGGATGGGCGCTGGATCCCGATTGATCCTGATAGGCTCCTGATGGGCTGGGCGTTTCGAGCACTAAGATCTCGCTTTCGAGTTCTGATTGGTTTCGGGTTGGTTGTCGGTGGATCGTTGATTGATCATTGATTGATCAACGATTGATCGTTGATTGATCAGCGATTGTCGGTTTGTGATTATTTGCAAATATTTTCTGGGCAGGTACTTTTGCTGCAAACCGACGGATCAAAACAAGTCCACTTGCCAATGGCGGAACCCATCCATAATGCCCAAGAGGCCAGGATAGGGACTGTGGTAGAGGGTGGGCCGATCGCCCAATGCCGCCAGCAGCTTGGGTTCACTGTTGCCCACGGCGATCGCCCGGTAGCCCGCCGCCAACAGGTTCAAATCATTGAGGCTGTCTCCAGCGGTGATGATTCGATCGCCCGGCCAGCGCTCCAGCTTGGCCAGTCGTTGCAGGGTAGATCCTTTGGCAACGCCCTTGGGCATCACATCCAAATAGCGATCGGCGGACATAATCACATCAAAACCGGCCGCCTGGATCAGGTTCAGCGTGGCTTGCCGCAATAATTGCGGGTCGTAGTCATAGGACACGCGGTAGGCAAATTCCCCGCGCTGCAACGAGAGACCCGGCTCCCCCGCCAGCAAGCACTTGACCCGATCGTTCGCGCAATTCCAGCGATTGGCGATTTCCGATTGGATGGTTTCGATCGGGCGGCCCTGACCGTCATAGACCGTTGTGCCCACATCACCAATCACAAAATCCGGTTGGGGCACTGGGCAATCGCCCGACCACAGCGGTTCAATGAGCTGCCAATGGCGACCGGTCACGAAAACCAAAATCAGCCGATCGCGCTGTTGTTCAATCCGTTGATAAAACGCAGCGCGATCGGCCTGGGAGCCGTGCAGAAAGGTTCCGTCCAAATCCGTCGCCAGCACCCAACGGGGCGCGGTCGTTGCAAAAACCATAGATCACCAGTCCCCCACCGATGCGATCAATCCCTGGGCATTGTACCAAGGCGTTTCCTGCTTCCTGGGGGAGATGGGTTCCTGGCTGGGCTATGCGCCAACGGCTTCCTTGGCGGCATAGAGCACTTCAGCGGTAATTTGCGTCAGTCCCCGATCGCGCGCAAATTTTTCCGTATTGCGCTTCACCTTGCCCCGCACAAAACCCGGCACACGGTTCAACTCCGTCAGCCCATCGCGACTCCAATTCAGCTCCGAATCCGTGGAAACAGACTTGGTAATCACTTCCTTGGTGTCGTGGCCGCCAAAGATTTCCAGCAAATGATCTTCCATGCCCAAGGTGAAGGAGTTATAAACCAAATCCACCACCTGATTGGCTCCCTCGTAGCCCAAATAGGGTCGATAGCCAACGGGGAAATTCTGAATATGAACCGGAGCCGCAATTACACCACAAGGGATATCTAATCGCTTGCCCACGTGGCGCTCCATTTGCGTGCCAAAGATGGCGGCCGGTTCAATTTCTGCGATCGCGTTGGCCACCTGGGTATGGTCATCGGTAATTAAAACCCGATCGCAATATTCACTGACCTGATCCCGGAACCAATCGGCATCATACTGACAGTAAGTGCCCGCCAAAACCACCTGAATTCCCATTTCCCGGTCCAGGATTTTGGTCATGGCCGCCGCGTGGGTGTTGTCACCAAACACCACGGCTTTTTTACCCGTTAGGTTTTGACAATCGATCGAACGAGTGAACCAAGCGGCTTGCGAAGCAAATCGGGTTTGTTCATCAATAAACCCTTCATAGTTCACCGGTTCGCCCTGACTGTTCAGCACGGCTTGGATCGATCGAATGCAGCGGGCCGTTTCCACAATCCCCATCGGCGTGATATCCACAAGCGGCATCTGAAATTCCGTTTGCAAATATTGCGCCGTCAGCCCGCCAATTTCACGGTAAGGAACCAAATTAAACCAAGCCCGGGGCAACTGTTTCAGTTCTTCCACCGAAGCCCCATCGGGAATCACCGCATTCACCGTAATTCCCAAATCCGCCATCAATCGCTTCAGTTCTGTGCAATCGTGGCGATTATGAAATCCCAGCGTGGTCACTCCCAAAATATTCACCGAAGGGCGATCGGTCTTTTGGGTTTGCAAATCACCCACTTTGCGGGCTTTTTCAATGTAGAACTTGACGATTTGCTGAAGGGTCTGATCCGCCGCTTGCAATTCGTTCACGCGGTAGTGATTCACATCAGCAAAGAGCACATCGCCCTTAGCATCCAACTGGGCCCGGGCCACAAAATTTTGCAAATCCTCTTGCAAAATGCTTGAAGTGCAAGTGGGAGTCAGCACAATTAAATCGGGCGCTTCTTCTCGATCTTTGCGAACAATATTATCAACAACTTTTTCTTGGGAGCCTTGGGCCAAAACGTTGCGATCGACCACGCTAGTGGTGACAGGGGTATAGTCTCGCTCCCGTTCCAGCATCGATCGCATCACATTGAAATAGTCGTCCCCCAGTGGGGCGTGCATGATGGCATGGACTTTTTGAAAAGAACTGGCAATCCGCAACGTTCCAATGTGAGCCGGCCCGGCATACATCCAATAGGCTAATTTCATCTGCTGCTCAACTTGGGCCCAATAGCCCGACGCATTGACGTTGAATCAGGTCTAAATTTGCATCTAAATCTAAGCCCAAGTTTGATTCTCGCAGACGAATAATTGATCCCCGCTAAACATGAAGCATTGCAACGTAAACAAAAGTCTGCAAGTGTTGCGAGACCTAACAACCCTTGCAGACGAATGAATGGCGTTTGCCTTGTTTGGGATTGGCTTTTCGAGAATTAACCCTGTTTTGGCTTTGTCTTCTTTTGAACAAACTTGAATCAAGGTGAACGAACTTGAACTCAATTGAAAACTTGAGATGAGACCGAAGAGGCTATCTGAAAAGGATCTGGCCCGGGCCCAGCACCCGCAGTCATGGGGGCAAGGGGTTAAGGGCCTACGTCGCTTAGCCCGAAACCCCAGAGCTGCCGTTAGTAGGAGCCGTGGGGGCCAGATGCTTGAGCATCTTGTCTTTGTCGATCGAGGAGAGAATCGGGGTTGCAGAGCCGAAGCGATCGCCAAACCTGGCGCTTAAACCGAAGCTGTGTCGGCCACGGTTTCCACGGCGCGATCGTCCTGGGCCGGCAATTCCAGACAGTAACCCGCACCATAAACGGTTTTGATGTAGCGCGGATGGCGGGGATCGGGTTCTAGCTTGGTGCGCAAATGTCGCACGTGAACTCGAATGGTTTCAATGTCATCGTTGGGATCGTAACCCCAAACTTCCTTGAGAATTTCGCTGGGGGCAACGGTTTGACCGTGGCGCTGCAACAGGCAATGCAACAGCTCAAATTCCAGGTGAGTGAGCTTCACGGTTTTGTCAAACCAAATGGCCTCAAACCGTTCAGGAACCAGGGTTAAGGGGCCGTAGCTCAGGATTTCGCTATGCTTGGCGGCTTGGGGAATGCGATCGGTGCGTCGCAACAGGGCCCGCACCCGCGCCAACATTTCTTCCACTTCAAAGGGCTTGGTTAAGTAATCGTCTGCCCCTGCATTGAAGCCTTCAACTTTATGTTGTGTTTGCCCCAGCGCTGTCAGCATCAGCACTGGAATATCGGCGGTGCGTTCATCGCGTCGCAGCCGCTGACAAACGGTGAACCCATCAACCTTGGGCAACATAATGTCCAACAAGATCAAGTCGGGCATGAGTTGGAGCGCTAGGGCTTGGCCCTTGATGCCATCGGTGGTTTGGTTCACGTCATAGCCGGCCATTTCTAGGTTGACGGATACCAGTTCGGAAATGGCTGGATCGTCGTCAATAACGAGAATGCGCGGCATGGCCTTTGGCTCCGAAAAACGTGCGATCGGGGACAGGCAAACAACTGCATATCCCTGATCGGATTATAAAGCGGCTGAGAAGAAGGCTGGAAAATCACTATTTTGTTTTAGCAATCGTTCGCAACCGACGGTAACAGTTCGCAATATTGCCATGATTCGCAATCGGGCTGGGGCTAACCGGGCCGAGGCTAATCGGGCTGTGGCTGCTGCTCGATCGCCCCCATGCCGGCCGCTTGGGGGTTTAGGAATTGCAAAGATTAGGGATCACAAGGATTAGGGACTGAGATGAACTTGGCCGAGGATCGCTCGCAGGCGATCGTAATCATCCTTGAGCAGAACGCTGAGGGCACGGCCCGCCTGCACCAACCAGGGGCGATCGCCCTGTCGCAGCCGATAAACCTCCCGCAGCGTGGCGGCAATCAACGCATCGGTGGGCGTGCCGCTCATTTGCAACAAAGTCCGCAAAAAGTCCATTTTGGCGGTGAATTCCACCACCTCTTGGCGATCGCACCCATACACCGCCTGGTGAATTTGGGGTGGGCGAGGGGGCAAATGTTGATAGATCGGGCCGTTGATCAGTTTGGCCCCCGCTTGCAGGAGGTTGGCGATCGCCCCTGGGTTCACGCCTTCTGTCCCGATCGCGTCGGGATTCAAGGACTCCAGCGGCACAAACCCCACGATCGCTACCCGAAACTCCGTGCGCAACATGGAAAAAATCTGCGGCTGTTGTTCGCGCAAATCTTCCAGGGACAGCCCCAAGGCCTGGGCCCGGTGTACGGAGTCGATCGGGGCGGTGGTGGCGTGATAAACCACCCCATAGATCTGATTGCCGGAATCCTCATCGCGCGATCGCACCCAACTGCCAAAGGGCGGCATGGTCGGAAAACTAAGGGTTTCTGGCTCCAAACATTGGGCCAAATATTCCGTCGTGGCCGTTTCAATCACTTCCGCCAGGTGATGGGACGGACGATCGCGCTGGGCAAATTGCGGCAGGGGTAAACGCATGGCCGAACCAAAGCAGGGCTAAGGGGAGCAAGGGTTAGGGGCCTGACGGCCTTGAACCAATGCGTTACTTTTTGCCGCGACCAGCCGTGGCATCCACCGTCTCCAGTTCCGAGAACCGGAAGGTGACCAATTTATCCCAGTTGCCACCCTCAAACAGCACGGCCACTTTGCCATCGGTCACGCGCTGCACTTGACCTTGAAATTGATAGTAGGTGTCGTTGGGGTTAATGACACGGACTGCGGAACCGGGCAGGATCATAGGATTAGCCTGAACTCAACAGGGACTGGGATTGGCTTGGGAATCAGGGCTTGGGGCCCCGGGGGCAGTCAACCGATGCCCAGCCCTTACGATAGCGTGCGATCGAGCTGCTTTGATCGCCCAATCCCGCCCGATCGCCCCCAAAATTTTTGATATCCCCAATCAGTTGAACGGTTGAATATGGCTGAATCCTGTGCCCCGCGTCTTTAGCTGGCCAGCACCAAGTTATCCCGATGCACCACCGTTTCCGGCGCATCATGCCCCAAAATTGCGGCAATTTCGTCCGATCGCTTGCCACAGATTTTCTCCAGCGCCTCATGGCTGAAATTCACCAGGCCGCGAGCCACCTCCCGCCCTTCTAAATCACAGAGCTGCACCGCATCTTGGGGTTGAAACTCCCCTTCCAAATCCCGAACTCCCGCTGCTAACAGGGATCCACCGCCCGTGCAGATGGCCCGCACCGCCCCGGAGTCGAGATAAAGCTTGCCCGCTGGAATCAGGCCATGGGCGATCCACCGCTTGCGGGCGCTGGTGGCCTGGGGTTGGGGCGCAAACTGCGTGCCAATATCCGCCCCCTCCAAGATTTTCAACAAGTTACGCGGTTGGCTGCCGTCCGTGATCACCACGCGAACCCCGGCACTGGTGCCAATTTGGGCGGCGGTGATTTTGGTGGCCATGCCGCCGGTTCCCCACTGGGAGCCACGGCCGCCAATGTCCAGCTCCAACGCCTCCAAATCAGACATTTGCTCCACCAGGCGAATGGGTTCCGCGTTGGGATTTTGGCGCGGGTCGGCGGAATAGAGCCGATCGACATCCGTGAGCAAAAACAGCCACTCCGCTTCCACCAAGCTGGCCACCAAGGCCGAAAGGGTGTCGTTATCGCCAAATTTCAACTCATCCACGGCCACCGTGTCGTTTTCATTGACGATCGGGATGGCTCCCATCCGCAGCAGTTCTTGAAAGGTGCTGTAGGCGTTGATGTAGCGACTGCGCTGGGCCAAGTCTCCCCGCGTCAGCAACACTTGGGCGATCGGCTGGTCAAACTGACTAAACAGATCGTCATAGACCCGCATCAGTCGCCCTTGGCCCACGGCGGCCACGGCCTGTTTCTGGGCGATCGCCTTGGGCCGTTCCGTCAGCCCCAACCGCGCACAGCCCACCCCCACCGCTCCCGACGACACCAGCACCACGGGATAGCCCCGATCGCGCAGATCACAAATCACTTCCACCAGCGTGGCGATCGTGGACAAGGCCAGCCGGCCGCTGTCCGGTTGGGTCAAGCTGGAAGTGCCAATTTTCAAGACGATCGGGCGCATAACTAACCACCACTTCTGGAAGGGTTGCAAGGGGCAACCAATTATCAAACCAGTGAACGGCCCCAGCGGCCCAGGCTGTGGCCCCAGGGCGATCGAGGTTTATGGGGATCAAACAGTTGAGGTATGGGGGGAATGCGTGGGGCTAATTCTGGGCGATCGACTCGCCTTCGTGCGGATCCCCCACCGGAATGCTTGAGATTACCGCGAGACCTCCGCCCCCGATCCCGACCCAGATCCTGGGCGAAACGGCGATCTCCAGCACCGTGATCCCAAAAACCCTGAGCAACAGGGCCCCAAAACAGCAGGGCCAAAAACAAAGTGCCGGGATCCGGAGACCCCAGCACTTTGTGTGTTTAAAAAAGTTGGTTTTATGGTTAGGGTCTTTATTGGCTGACCCCATTTGAACTGTTATTAGAATCGCAGATTTTTGGGATGGCGTTTTATTTCCTTATATTTTTTTTATATTTGTTTCTTCATAAAAGTTAATCAAAAAGGCGAGATTTTGTATTCTAGCAAGCGATATATCACGGGATCAGTATCTTTTCTTTAAAAAATGTTTCAGTCATAGCGGCAACTTGATAGAGAAATCCCCCCAGGCCAGAAAACTAAGACGATTTGAATAAAAACTGTATCGGGATTGACAAAAAATTATTAAGTGCCCTATTCCCTAGATTTTCACCATGAATCTGTGCGTTACACCGCAAATTGCAACGATTAATGATGGCAAAAACCATGACTAATCGCTCCTAAAGTTAGCCCCCAAATCCTCGGATTGGATTCCGAATCTTTGGGGGCGGTTGTCAATGGTGCTCTGTTGGTTTTTTGGGGCCAAGACTGCTGAATTGTGTGCTCATCTATTCAGGTGGGATCCACCCAGTCGAGATCCATGAGCACCGGCCATTTTTAACTCAATCTCAGAATGACTTCGAGTTAGCCATTAATTAAGTTAGCTGGCGGGGCGATCGGGCGAGGAGGTCGCTGTGGGCAGGGGCGAAGGATCGCGATAGAACGATGCGCCAATCAGTTTTGAGAGCCACACTTCGAGGGAGTGAATCGGGTAGCCCCGATGGGCCGACAGGGGATTCACCATCGGTTGCACCAACACGGTGAACAGCCCCAGACGGTTACCGGCTAACACATCGGTGAACAGGCGATCGCCCACCATGGCCACCCGCTCCGGCGGCAGTTGCATTTCTTGGAGCGCTTGGCGCAACTTGCGGCGAGAGGGCTTGGCGGCTCCGGTGAAGTAGGGCAAGTCGAGCGATCGGGCAATGCTGCCAATTCGCGACTCGCTCAGGTTGTTGCTGGCCAACCACAGTTGCACATGGGGCCGCACCGCTTGGATCCAAGTCACCAGTTCCGGTGAAACCGCGTCGGTGGTGGTGGGAACCAGGGTGTCATCCACATCCAGAATCAAGCCCTGCAAACCGTGCTGCACAATCACTTCCGGCGTGAGGGCCAAAATGCAGTCGCCTAGGATTAAGTCGGGCTGAAGCAGGACACCAAACGTCACGGGAACCTCACAAACTTGTGGCGATCGAACTGAGCAGCGAAACGGAGCAGCGAAACTGAGCGGCAAACTGATGAAGGGGCGATCATCAGGGCGATCGGGGCGATTGTGCCTAGGGGCTGGGGCTGGTCGCCGGTTGAGGGGTCGATCGAGTCCTGGCGTTGCGCTCGGCCCGAATGCGCTTTACAGCGGCTTCGTGTTCCGCCAAGGTTTTGCTAAACACATGGGTTCCGTCATACCGTGCCACAAAGAACACATAGTCTGTTTGGGCCGGAGCCAAGGTGGCCTCTAGGCTGGCCTTGCCCGGTGCGGCGATCGGCCCCGGCGGTAACCCAGGATTGAGATAGGTATTGTAGGGCGAAGGCTGGCGAATATCCGTGAAAGTCAGAGGACGATCAGGTGTTTGCCGAATTTTCAGGGCATATTCCACCGTTGGATCTGATTCTAGCTTTTGCCCCCGATTCAGCCGATTGCTAAACACCCCCGCAATCACCGATCGCTCCTGGGGAATCACCGCCTCTTTTTCTACAATGCTGGAAAGCGTCACCCACCCCAACAAATCCAGCTTGGTTTGGCCGCGATTTTGGTTCCACAGGGGCAAAGCCACCTTCTCGAAGCGATCGAGCATGGAATCAATCACCGCCTGCGGGGTAATCGTGTCTCCCGGAAACTGGTAAGTATCCGGAAAAAGAAACCCTTCCAAGGACGTAATTCGCTGGGGCAGCCAGGGGTAGCGATCGCGCGGAATTTTTTGCGTGAGGGCCAAAAACTCCTCCGCCCGAAACACCCCTTGGGACTGGAAATAGTCGGCCATTTGCCGCACTGTCCAGCCCTCCGGAATCGTCAGGCTCTGTTGAATGGTCTTGCCCTGCCAAAGTTGCTGGGCAACGTCCGTCATCGGGGCCGTGGGTAATAGTTCATAGGTTCCCGCCTGGAAGCCGCCATTGTCGTCATTCCAAGTCAGCCACCGGGCCCACAGTTCCCAAGCCGCGCTGGAGCGAATAATCCCCAACCGTTCCAGATCGCGGCCAATTTGCCGGGCGCTGGTTCCCCGTTCAATTTGCACTTGTACTGCTTTCATGGCGGTGTCGCCCTGGGCCAAGTCCATGGGACGGTTGGCCCAGCTCCACCATTGCCATCCTTGCCAAGCACCAACCAAGGCCGCCGTGGGCACGAGGAGAGTAAATATCACGCGACCCAATCGTTGCATGGCTCGATCGAACTACTCCAACCCATTAAATAGTTGTTCCTCGATCGACGGTAGCAAATCTTCGATCTGCTCCAACTCCTCGGGATCCAGTAATTCTGGCTGTCCCTGCTCATTCATGCGGGCCACAATGAAAAATGGATCCAGCGGCGTATAAACCGCGTACTCCGTTTCATTATGAAAAAAGCTAGCTAACCACTGGAACTCATCCACATCTTCGCCGGAGCCGTTCCCTTCCCAGGGTTCATCGTCCTCCGGTTCTTCGGGTAATTCGCCCTCAACGGTCAGCACGATCGCCGTGCGCTTCAACTTCAAGTTCTCCTCTGCCAACACCGCCTTCGCCGTGTTGAACAGGAGATCGATCTGTTGCTCGTTCTCGATCGGGACGGCTTCTTCGTCCTCGTCGTCACCCTTCCAGGTCACAATCTCAACCGGGGAATCCACCGGGTGTAAGAGCACATACTCGGAGCCTTCCACCTCGATCGAGTGCTCAACAAAACACTCCAATGTCCGACCCGTGGCATCGGACAGGGTGATGGTGGGAACGTCCCACGCAGTATCTTCTTGGGTCATGCGCGCGATGGGAATCGAGACCTTAAAAGTATCCCCCATGAGGGCAGCGTTGCCGCAGGGAATAATGAGGATTTTCCCGCCCTGCTCTCAACCACCGGACTGACAGCAGAATGGCCAGGCCATTGGCTCACCCACAAAAAAGCCCCCTGCACAGGAGGCCCATTGCGGACTAGAGGAGTAAGTTCACCCTCAATACCCATCTTTCACTCAGTGCCTATACCCGATCGAGAAACCCATAACAGTGCTGTTCCGAGTGCCGTGAATTGTGCCGAACACTGGGCCACCAATTGAAGGGAAAAAAAGAAAGGGCGATCGCACCGGTATTCTCAGCCTCAGGGGCATCATTGAGAATCAAGATGGGATTGATCGTACTTGAAAAATGAATTGGGAAAAACCGGTTGCAAACTGCTGAACATTCTCTTTTGAAGCAATTGTTTCAGTGAACAACCTTCAACCCAACATCTCAATTCAGCAAATCTAGCAAACTTCATGAATGGTCGTTGCCTAATCGCTGATTCAGCCATTCAGACAACAGAACCCTTAACCAATGGCATCTTCTTCAGACAGCATCTCTAGAAGATTGTCGGGATCCACATAATGGCAAACCGCATCATCAACACAAATCAAAGCCCAACCCGATGCATCAATATCCATTAATTTGTAGGAGGCTTCTTGGACAAAAAAGCCCTTATGATTACGGGTTTCCGGCTTAACAGTAACGTTGTTCGCAGACATTTCCCTAACTCCTGAAACGGTGTGACGACGAACTGAACTGGTCGGGTAAAGCAAGTCTAATAACTTGTATCGCAAAATCCTATCATTCAATTTTTGATTGTCCAGTAAAGTTCTGTGACATCTTGCAACCCCTTGTTAAATGTAAACGCTGTAACCAGGGAGCTGCTGAACCCTGTTTTTTCGAGGGTTTGACCGGTCGGAGATTTGGCCTTTTGGGGTCACAATCGTTCGAGAAAGTGTAAAGTTTTTTGACAATTAAAAATGGAGCCAGTTTTTACCTGACTCCAATGCCAAAAAATCAATAAGACGTGATCCCAGCGCGATCCCTAACTATCAAAGATCCAAGCTTTGATCCGCTGAAAGCCTTTGCTGTTGGGTTTTTGGGCGATCGCCTCTTCCAAATTTTTCTGAACTTCTTCGGCCGCGTCTTGGTCAATCAAAACCAACTGGCTGGCGATTTCCACCTGTTCTCGCACCCCTTTTTGGCCGTCTTCGATCATGGCAACAGCCAGATTTACACGGGCTTGGGCATCCTGGGGATTAAGTTTCACGGCTTTTTTAGCAGCTTTGAAAGCCAATCCCGCTTGATCAGTCAGCAGATACAGCCATGCCAAGCAAGTCCAAGGGGGGCTGCTTTTGGGGGCCCGATCGCACACGGACTTGAACAGCGGAATCAGCACAGCGGGATCTTCACCGGCTTGATAGCGATCGATGCCTTGCAAGAACAGTTCTTCGGCGGTTAACGTCGCGGAGTCAGTGGTTTCCGCATCCGCAAGTTCTGAAGTGACAACAGGAGTTTCGGCCATGGGTCAACCACGAAAAAGAATGAGGGTCAGTCCTGACGAACGATCGCCAACGGGAAGCAACCCGCCAGCACCGATCGCCCAAAGGCTTGGTCTTTGACCACTGTTGAAGGGTTGCGTTGCGCGCACAAAGTCGCGATCGCCCCGAAAACGGAATGGCAGGGATAATTCCGAATCCTAACGATACCAGCAAACGCGAAACGGCAATCCCGAAGGACTGCCGCCGCTGACAGAGGGGCGATCGATCGTCCCCCCAACGGGCCCCACCAAACTGATGAAACCCAGTTAAGGACAGGAGGCCCAGTTCAAACCAACTCAACTCAAGCTAAATCAGCTCAAGCTAAATCAACTCAAACTAAATCAACTCAAACTAAATCAACTCACTCAACCAAAACCCAGTTAGGTTCAATCCCAACTAGGCCGAAAAAGACTTCCCACAGCCGCAGGTTTGGGTAGCGTTCGGGTTGCGGAATTGGAACCCGCCGCCAATCAAAGCCGTGCTGTAGTCCAGTTCCAAACCATAGAGATACAGCAAGCTTTTCGGATCACAAATCACCTTGAAATCGCCGTAATCAAACACATCGTCATCGGGGCGAATATTCGCTGCCGTCTCAAAGTCCATCGTGTAAGACAAACCCGAACAACCGCCTCCCCGAACGCCAACTCGCAAGCAGAGGTCGCTTTGGCCTTGGCTCTGGCGCAGGTTGAGCAGGTGTTGGCGGGCCGACTCGCTAATTTGAATGCCTTGCTTGGCGGGAATGGTTGAAGTAGTCATAGGGTTCAAAGGGCTGGGACTAGCAACTACCTGGGGATGGCTCCGTGGAGGAAGGCCCCAGAGTTTCGCGGAATCTGTGAAATCGATGAAATCTGATGAAATCTATTGTAAGCAACTCCTCCAGCTAATTTTCAGTAATTCCAGGAGGCTATAGGTTCTGGCGATGTGACGATCACTTAACGATCATCTAATGATCGTCCTCTTCCTGAATGCTCTGGGCTGAAACCACGGCAAAATAACCACGGTAAAATCAGCCCGCCGCAGGAAATCACAGCACAATCACCCCACCGTAGGGTCTGTCGTCAAATCCTCTGAAACCCTGATTCCACCGCTAACGGTTCTTGAAAGCCAAGGCCCTTAAGCCCCCTGTTGCGACGATCGGGGCACGGAAAATCAACCGTTCCTGCCTAATCCCAAGACATCACAACCGCCCCTAAAACCTACCGTATGGTTAAGCCACCGTTTCGTCAGGCTAGCGCTGATGCTGGGTTTGGCAAGTGCTAGTTGGGAAGAATTGCGATAATGGAACTGGAAAAGCTGTGTCAGAACGTGAAAATGGGGTGCGCACTGCTCTTTCCAATGCGCTGTGTTGTTGGGGATCTGGGATATGCAAAGTTTGCCAAAGGCGACGATCGAACGGTTAACACAACTTCCGTTGTTGCGAACCACTTGGCAGGGAGACCTGAGACCGGTTCATAGCCGTGCCCTCAATACCCGCGCAAACCATGATGCCCAAAGGCTCTGTGTGTTGTGGATGGATGTTAGTCAACCCTCGTTGCGCGCTTTGGAGCCGGTGACAGAAGAGGCGGGTTTCGGAGCGGTGGTGCGGGTTTTGCTGCAGGCCATTGAACAACCCCGAGGACAACAGCCGCCGGGACGGCCCCAGCGGTTGGTGGTTTGCAACCGAGAATTGCAATTTTTCCTGCGCGGCGCACTGCAAGGGCTAGACATCAAGGTGGAATACGGCGCGAAGCTGCCTCTGGTTGATGATGTGGTGCAATCGCTGGAAGCCTATAACCCAGAATTGGAAGTGCGAGACATTTGGGATTCGCCCCACGCCAAACGGCTGGTTCAAGCAATTCGGGCCACCTGGCGATCGGCCCCTTGGATGTTGTTGGCTGAATACGAAGTGGTGGAAATTAAATTTGAGCTGGATGAGCCACACCAGTTCTATCTATCCACTTTGGGCATGGAGGGGTTGGAGCTGGGATTGTTGCTCTATCGATCGCTGGAATCGTTGGAGAAATTCCGCAAAGATATCATTAGCAGTCCCCATCGAGCAGAACCGCACAAGATGGAAGAGATCTTTCTGAATCAAGATTGTTTCTTCCTCACCTTCAATGATCTTGAAGAGAGCGAAGCACCATCCTCCCAAAGCCCCATTCTGAGTGAATCGGCTTGGCCAGAATTGGGCAGCATTCATCCCCTTGAAGGAATGCGAGATCATCTATCAGATGATGAATTGATGGTGATGGTCGTAATTTTGGAAGCGCTCAATCAGTTCATCAAGCGCAACAACAAAATCCTTTACGATGCTGACGATTTCCCAAGCCTCAAAAACCAATTTCGGATTCTGAATCCCTTAGCGAATCCTAATCCTGGCCAGAAGCGTAAACAGGACAACATTGCTGTCACGATTCAGACGCGCCCTGACGTGACCCTGCGATTGCTGGAATCGGTTGCGGATCCGGAATCCCTGGCGGCTCATTTGCTGATGCCCGATTTTATGGATGACTTGGATGAGGATGCGGAGGGCATGGCCGCTTTGGAGCAGATCCAAAAATTGCTGTCCCTTGCATCGGGACGGGATGTTCCTCTGGGATTGGGCAATCCTAATTTGAATCCTGGCTATGTTCCCAGGGCGCTGAAATCGGCATCGTCTCAACAATTGTCATCGGGTTCACGCCACTATTCTCAGGAAATTGAGATGGATTGGTTGCCGGAGGGAACGTTGGTCAATTTGGAAACCAATTTGCCTCGGGTGACCTATGACATGATCCCGGATACTTTTCGATCGCCCTTGGTGGACTATCCCTTCACGCCAAATAGTTTGACGGGTGGCGGTTCGGTGCAGGAAGGCCAGCAGAAAAAAGCTGGTTCTGGGAAGGCTGCTGGAAAGACTGCTGCTCAGTCGTCGAAGCGATCGCCCCAGAGTTTCCCGCTACTGGCTTTGCAAACCTCCCAACCCAAGGCCAAGGCGTTGATTGATGAAGTGCTGAGTCAAGATCGCCCGATCGCGATGGGGGTAATGTCGAGTTATGACCAGTTTGATCAGGCTTACGATTTATTGGTGCTTTACACGGCGCAAGGTCGTTTGCTGGGGGTGAATGTTTATTGGCAAGATGACCCGTTCGATCTCGCATTGATTGAAGACTGGCACAAACGAACCAAGGCGGCGGGAAATCGCTGCTCGGTGGCGGTGTTTAAGGGAGCCACGGGCAAGAATCGCGGCATGGTTGATCCATTAGATCTGATGCGGTTGTGGGATATCCATGTGTTGAGCATGGAAGATTTGCTCCGATCGGCAGTGCAGGCTCAAATTGCAAGGGAGAAGGCCTAGGGGCGACGGAAGCGGGCAACGGCGATGTTACAATCCGTTAATATTTTGAGCGATCGAGTTGGGTTAACCGTTCCAGGAACCCGCCGCCCGATCGCCCCTACTCACCCGATGCACAGAAGGATTTGAGGCAGCCATGCGAGTCGCGATCGTGGGAGCCGGATTAGCCGGATTAGCCACCGCCGTGGATCTAGTCGATGCGGGCCATGAAGTGGAAATCTTTGAGGCCCGCAACTTTGTTGGCGGCAAGGTTGGCAGTTGGGTTGATGCAGACGGTAACCATGTGGAGATGGGCTTGCACGTCTTCTTTGGCTGCTATGAAAACCTGTTTGGCTTGATGAAAAAGGTGGGAGCCTTTGAAAATCTGTTGCTGAAGGAGCATACCCACACCTTCGTGAATCGGGGTGGCAATTTGGGCGAGCTGGATTTTCGCTTCCCGATCGGGGCCCCTTTCAACGGTCTGAAGGCTTTTTTCACCACTTCGCAACTGTCGGTTGCCGACAAGCTGGCTAACTCGATCGCCCTGGGAACCAGCCCGATCGTCCGGGGATTGGTGGACTTCAAGGGCGCAATGAAAACGATCCGTGAGCTGGATCGGGTCAGCTTTGCCGACTGGTTTCGCAGCCACGGCGGCTCCGACGGCAGCTTGAAGCGGATGTGGAACCCGATCGCCTACGCCCTCGGCTTCATCGACACCGAAAATATTTCGGCGCGGTGTATGCTCACCATCTTCCAATTCTTCGCCGCCAAGACCGAAGCTTCGGTGTTGCGGATGCTGGCCGGCTCGCCCGATGAATATTTGCACAAGCCGATCGTGAAATACATCACCGATCGGGGCGGCAAAATTCACCTGCGTCGCCGCATTCGGGAAGTGCAATACACCGAAAGCAGCAACGGCGAAATCCGCGTCACGGGCCTCGATGTGGCCGACGGGGAAGCCACCGAGCGCATCACGGCCGATGCCTACGTGGCCGCCTGCGACATCCCCGGAATTCAGCGCCTGTTGCCGGAATCCTGGCGCAAAATTCCCGAATTCGACAACATCTATAAGCTGGAAGCCGTGCCCGTGGCCACGGTGCAGTTGCGGTTCGATGGCTGGGTCACGGAAATGCAAGATCCCGAAGCCATGAAGGATCTGAGCAAAGCACGGGGCTTGGATAACTTGCTCTATTCGGCCGATGCGGATTTTTCTTGTTTCGCGGACTTGGCCCTCACCAGCCCCAAAGACTACTACCGCGAGGGCCAAGGCTCCCTGCTGCAATTGGTGTTGACTCCCGGCGACCCGTTCATCAAAAAGTCCAACGAGGAAACGGTGCAGCATGTCCTCAAGCAAGTCCACGACCTGTTCCCCTCGTCGCGCAGCCTGAATCTGGTGTGGTCGGGGGTGGTGAAGCTGGCCCAATCGCTGTACCGCGAAGGGCCGGGCATGGATCCCTATCGCCCCAACCAAAAGACCTCGATCGAGAACTTCTTCTTGGCCGGCAGCTACACCATGCAGGACTACATCGACAGCATGGAGGGCGCAACTCTCTCGGGCAAACAGGCCGCGAAGGCGCTGTTAAGCACCAAACTCCCGATCGCGGCCTAGCCATCGGCTGCCCATGATGGGGTTGATGGGGTCATCCTCGGGCAACCGGGGGTAACCGGGCGATCGGGTCATGCCTTCAAGTGCTGATCGCAGCAACGTGTGGGGTGGTTAATGGCCACCCTCCAGGTTCAACAGTTTTGATCGTGCAGAAGTGTTGATTGTGCAGACGATTCAGACCAGTTCAGGCCAGTTCTGAACCCACTTTTCTGCATCTCAAAATTCTGGTGTCAAAATAAATCAATTGGTTATAAATCAATTGGTTGCAAGCACGGTGATGTTCACATGCTAGAAACCCTGACCGCCCCGATCGCCCTGGCAGACTTTTTGGAGTTGCCAGAAACCCAACCAGCGAGTGAATATATCGACGGGCAAATCCTGCAAAAACCCATGCCCAAAGGAAAACATAGCCGAATCCAAAGCAAGTTGACTGCGTTCATCAATGCAGTAACGGAACCCTTAAAGTCAGCCAGTGCATTTACCGAATTGCGTTGCACCTTTGATGGGCGCTCGATCGTGCCGGATATTGCTGTCTTTTCTTGGGAACGGATTCCCAAAGATGAATCGGGTGAAATTGCCGATCGATTTCTGCTGGCTCCCGATTGGGTGGTGGAGATTCTGTCTCCTGATCAAAGCCATGCCCAATTGTTTAAAAAACTACGCCATTGCTTTCAGCACGGAACGATCGCTGGTTGGATTATTGATCCTGCAAACAAAGCGGTGATGATCTATCGGCCGGGTCAAGAGGCACTTTTGTTTGATTTAGAAGAAATGCCCGATCGCCCCTTGCCCATTCCAGAATTTGTTGGAGAGCTGACCCTCACCTCAGAAGTTTTATTTAGTTGGCTGGCACTCTGAAACTGCGAAGAATGCCAAGAATGTCAAGAATTCAAATTCTTCAAATCCTGCAATTTCTTGTCCAGCCTTTGCCTAGAACCATTTGCCTAGAACAATTGGTACGACAGATTGCAGATGTCATAAAATAACGATTCGGTGGGCATTGCCCACCCTACGGGCTAAGGTTCACCATTAGTTAACTCACCGTTAATTAACTATTAATTCACCAGTTTCTGTTGGGCTTGCCGTTGCTTTTTGCGTTCCACCATGGCTGATAAATGCCGTCGCAACAGAGCGCTACCTTGCAAATTCTGATTTTCTAAATATAAATCTCCCGCCTTCACCAACCGAGGAACGGCTTCATTGTCATTGAGCAAATTGGCCAAGGCCAGACCCCAGTTATGGTAAGCCTCCGGCCAATTGGGTGCTAATTCTAGGGCCGTTGCAAATCGCTCACCGGCTGCTCGGTAGTCCCCTTGCGTAAACAACGTTTGTCCTTGATTGAAAGCCGCGATCGCCTTAGGAATTCGATCGCCGTTCTCTGTTGGCAAGGGAACCGCCTCCGTGAACAAAATCGATCGGCTACCCTGGCCGCGATAGGCCCAAATCATAATCCCTAAAGAGCCACCCAACACCGCACCAATTACGCCAAACCAAAGGGCAAAGTCTCCCCACTCCAAGCCCAGGCGATCGAGCAATGGGGAGTCAACCACTGCCGTGAGTGCTGTCATGAGTGTTGTCATCACTGCTGTCATTACCCCGATTATGATCATTGATGGATGAATTTGCTGAATTTGACGAATGAATCTGATTCGTCGGTTCCATAGACCAATTTCTAATCAGTTTAAAACCAATCAGAAACGAATAGAGCCAAGGGATAACTCGATCCTCCCTTGGCTCTGCAATATTGAGTTTCATCTCTGGAGCTTTATCACTGGAGCTTCAACTTTTCAATTGAAGGCTGATTGCGATGGTTAATGCTGTTGCCTTCCTGATCGCCCGATCGCAGGCCAAGCCGAGCCAAAACCCCTAAGCCGGTTGGCGAAACAGCGTTGATAGATAAACCCGCGACACCCGCCGATCGCTCTCCCCGTTTTGCAACAGAAAAAGCGACAACGCCGCTGCAAACACCCGGTTCAAATCCCAGTCGGGATGCACTTCCAAATAATCCTTAAGGGCTTCGTGGAGTTCTTCAGGAATTTCCGCCACGATGCTAACTGTGCCACTCATCGGCAAAACCCCAGCCACATTGGTAAGCGGCAACATTGTGCGCCAGGCTCCCGGCGATGTCAATGCTGCGAAATATTGCGATCCAGTTCAAAAACTCAGAATTTTTTCTGAATAGCACATATTTTTACTCATTTAATTTACATAAAGTCATGAAAAATCGCCTTTTATGAGAAGTCGGGCGATCGTCCAAAACAATCCCCAACTGAACGACAAACCGTATCGTTGGCGACATAGCCTGTGGAAAACTCCGTCATTTCTGTGGAAAACTTGGGGGTCTTCTGTGGAAAACCTGTGGAAAACTTTCCCCCAAGATAAGAATTTCCCCTTTGCAAAATGATTTGTATCCTCAGAAATCCTAACCGGGGGCCTTGGATCGTCAGCCCAGCGCCCAATGCGATAATGGAGGTGTTGAATTCAGCCCAGCTAGTCGTGACCGTAACCCCGCTCCGTTCCGCCACCTTCAATGCCCAAGTGCCCGATGCCCTCGGCCGGTTTGGCCAGTTCGGCGGCAAATACGTTCCCGAAACCCTGATGCCCGCCCTGGCTGAGTTGGAGCGGGCCTACGAGCACTATCGGCACGATCCAGACTTTCAAGCGGAACTGCAAGGGTTGCTTCAGGACTATGTGGGTCGCCCCAGCCCGCTCTACTTTGCCGAGCGACTGACGCAGCACTACGCCCGCCCCGACGGCAGCGGCCCGCAAATTTACCTGAAGCGCGAAGACCTGAACCACACGGGCGCACACAAAATTAACAACGCGATCGCCCAAGCCCTCCTGGCCAAGCGGATGGGCAAACAGCGGATCATTGCCGAAACCGGAGCCGGTCAACACGGCGTGGCCACGGCCACCGTTTGCGCCCGCTTTGGCCTCGATTGCGTGATTTACATGGGCATCCATGACATGGAGCGTCAGGCCCTGAACGTGTTCCGCATGAAGCTGATGGGTGCAGAAGTGCGACCCGTGGAAGCGGGAACCGGCACGCTGAAGGATGCCACCTCGGAAGCGATTCGCGACTGGGTGACCAACGTGGAAACCACCCACTACATCCTGGGTTCCGTGGCTGGCCCCCACCCTTACCCGATGATGGTGCGCGACTTCCACGCCATCATTGGTCAGGAAACCCGCCAACAGTGCCAAGCCAAATGGGGCGGACTGCCAGATATTTTGCTGGCCTGCGTCGGCGGTGGCTCCAATGCTATGGGGCTGTTCCATGAGTTCGTGACGGAACCAACCGTGCGGATGATTGGCGTGGAAGCGGCCGGCGAGGGAGCCGAAACCGAAAAGCACGCGGCTACCTTGACCAAGGGCCGGGTGGGCGTGTTGCATGGGGCCATGAGCTATTTGCTGCAAGATGGCGACGGCCAGGTCATTGAGGCCCACTCAATCAGTGCTGGGTTGGACTATCCCGGTGTGGGCCCGGAACATGCCTACTTGAAGGATGCGGGACGTGCGGAATACTACAGCGTGACGGATCAGGAGGCGTTGGATGCCTTCCAGCGGGTGTCGCGTCTGGAGGGAATTATCCCGGCGCTGGAAACAGCCCACGCCTTTGCCCATCTGGAAAAACTTTGCCCGACCTTGGAAGGTAGCCCCAAAATTGTGATTAATTGTTCGGGCCGGGGCGATAAAGATGTGCAAACGGTGGCTAAGGTGTTGATGCCTTAGGCCTGGTTGGCACACCCGATCGCTGGGGACGGGAATGGCTGATTTTCTGAGCCACATCCGTGGGGGCGTACAGCGGTACGCCCCTACCCGGATGCCTTCTACTCCCGAGGTTTTGCCCCGAGATTTTGCCCCGAGATTTTGTAAAGGGCGACGGCCAAATCAGGGAAGCATCGCCACCGCCAAAACCGCACGAGGGCGAGAGTTGCAACAACCATGAAAATTTTGGGCGCGGGCCTCAGTAAAACGGGCACTTCTTCACTTCATGCGGCTTTGCAGATTCTGGGGTTGTATGGGCTGCATTTCGATCGCGATCGCCTGAACGAGATCCTCAGCGGCAAGGTCACCCAACCCAATTTCCGCTGCTATGACGATGTGGATGTGGTGACGGATTTGCCCAGCGCCTATTTTTATCGGGAGTTGGCGTCCGCCTATCCCGACAGCAAAATCATCCTGACCGTGCGCGATGTGGATGCCTGGTGGCGCAGTGTGGAATTTCACATCAATCACCGCTTTCCCGTGTCACCTAGCTTGGGGATTCGGGCCCAGCTTGCCCAGCGTTGGCAGCTCGATCGCTGGTTGAGCCATGGGCCTTGGCCGACGGATTGGCAAGTGGGTTGGCAAAACTTTTGGCAAGAAAGTGCATCGCAACAGTTTCGTCGCGACCTGCGCAATTGTGTTTATGGCTCGGCGATCGCCACCGAATTTCTTTATAAGAAGAAGTATCTGGAGCATAACGATCGGGTGATGGCAGAAATTCCGCCCGATCGACTGCTGGTGATGAATATTCCCGCCGGGGATGGTTGGGAAAAACTCTGCCCTTTTTTGGGTATGCCAATTCCCGATCAACCCTTTCCCCACGCCTACAAAACCGAGCACCAAGCCTACAAACGCTGATCAACAAAAAGCAAGACTGACCCTGTGTTAGAGTCATTCCGACCCGATCCGGATGGTTTAAACAATTCCCATGGCCAGACTCAGCGGAATCTTGCTGCACCCCACTTCGCTCCCCAGTCGCTACGGAGTGGGTGATCTGGGTGACCAGGCCATTGCCTTTTGTGACTGGTTGCAAGCGGGGGCCCAGCGGGTGTGGCAAATGTTGCCCTTGGGGCCGGTGGGTGCTGGCAATTCGCCTTATATGAGTTTTTCTGCGATCGCCGGGGAACCGTTGCTGATCAGCCCCGATCGCCTGGTGGAAGCTGGCTGGCTGCCCGCCGCCGCCCTCGAACAAGTGCCCGATTTCAATCCCCATCGGGTGGACTTTGCGGCGGTGCGGGCCTATAAAGATCGCCTGTTTGTCCAAGCCTGGGCTGGGTTCCAAGTTCATGCCACCGCAGAACAACGCACCGCCTTTGAGGAATTTTGCACCGAGCAGGCCACCTGGCTCGAGGATTTTGCCCTGTTCATGACCCTGAAGGCAGAATTTGGCCAAATTGTTTGGAACCGTTGGGATGTGGGATTTGCCCAGCGAGATCCGGCCGTGTTGGCCGCCGCCCGCCAAACCCTGGCCGAGCCGATCGCCCTGCAACGGTTTTTACAATTCGTCTTCTTTGAACAGTGGCAACAACTGAAGACCGCTGCCAACGAACGGGGCGTGCAATTGGTGGGCGATGTGCCCATCTATGTCTCCTTCGACAGTGCCGACGTTTGGGCCAATCGCGAGTTGTTTGCTCTGGATCCAGACACCCTCGATCCGGCTCAAATGGCCGGCGTACCCCCGGACTATTTCAGCGCCACGGGGCAACTGTGGGGGAACCCGGTTTATGACTGGGAAACCAACGCCCAAACGGGCTATCACTGGTGGATTAACCGATTCCGCCATTTGTTCACCATGGTGGATTGGGTGCGAATTGACCACTTTCGAGGGTTCGAGTCCTTTTGGGCCGTGCCCCAAGGGGAAGAAACCGCCATCAATGGCGACTGGGTTCCGGGGCCGGGCGCTGCATTTTTCGAAGCGGTGCAGGGGGCCTTGGGCAAGCTGCCAGTGATTGCGGAAGATTTGGGGATTATTACGCCCGAGGTGGAAGCCCTGCGCGATCGCTTCCAATTTCCCGGCATGAAGATTCTGCAATTTGCCTTTGACTCCGGTAGCGGTAACCCCTATTTGCCCCACAATTACCGCAGTCCCAACTATGTGGTTTATACGGGAACCCACGATAATGACACCACGGTGGGTTGGTTTAATGGCCGATCGCCCGAGGAGCAACAGCGCGTAATCCGCTACGCTGGCTATGCGGGCCCCGATGGCATTCAGTGGGATCTCACCCGGATGGCCATGGCCTCGGTGGCCGACTGGGCGATCGTTCCGTTGCAAGACTGCTTGGGCTTTGGCAGCGATTGCCGCATGAATGTGCCCGGCCAGGCCGATAGTAATTGGGAGTGGCGCTGTTTAGAGGGATCCTTTGCCCCTTGGATGGCCGATCGACTCCGGGAGTTGGTGGATTTGTATGGCCGCTGGGGCTAGGGGCAACCTTGCCACGATCGAGCGCCTGATAGTCGTCATCATCAGCCAGGCCACAAAACCGGCCTGAGGACACAAAGGATCAGATTTTGGAGCATAACCCCCACCCGATCGACTCGGGTGTATGAAATCAGGCGATCGCCCCGCATGAGCAGAAACTTTGCCAATCGCCGTCTTGATCTGGCGCGAATCATGCCCGAATCATTCCTTGAAGAATTCGGGCAGAAGGACGCGGGCACAAGACGGTTTTTGCTCAATGCCCTCACCCTATTTGCCGCCATTTCCCCCGAGCAACAACACCAAGCCATCAACGATCTGATTCAGTTTGAAATCATCATTTTGTCCGATCGCTCGCGGGAATTTTTGCGACGACGGGTGCAAGGCTTGCTGAAGCGGTTCTACTTGCAGAAAAATTTGGGCGAAAACGATATTCGTGAATATTACTATCGTTATTACATCCTCACGGGTACGATTCCGGAGCGCCTAACGCCCGATTATCTAAACTTTTTGATGAAGTTCATTGTGGGCATTGAACTCATCATCATGATTTTCTGCATGAGCTTCATGGAGCAGCAGCGCTTCTTTGAACTGCAAGGAAAATATTCCACCCAAGCCCTGTTGTTTTATCACTACATTCGCCCCATCCGCGACAAGTTAGTTCGAGAACGGGTGGTGACGCGGGATCCATCCGGCAATCACTACTATCGGCGGCCCAGCCTCGATCATTCCGAGGTGATGGATTTTGTCTTTGATGTGTTCGATCTCGATCGAATCGTTGCCTTGGGCGAATATGCCGAAAAACTAGCCTTTGAGCGGGACTACATCCACAGCGGCCCCGATGAGCTGGAGTCGGACGGATCCTGAGCGCCATCGCCCTTGCGATCAATGGCTGGCCGATGGCGTAACCGTTGCCTGAACCTTCCCAAATTGCCCTAATCATCCTGCATCACCCTAATTGTCCTGAGGAACCGGGCCAGCCCTTGGGAACCTGGTGATACTGGTTACGTCCTTAATTGAGGAGCCATCGAAAAATAGCCCATGGCCACGATTTACTGAAAAGAATCAAGCTCCTGGGTTCTAATTCCAGTCACTATCAAAGCCTGCTTTTAAAATCAACCCAACCACTGGATTTTGTTTTCAGTAACTCTTAAAACCAAGAAACTGACTGAATTAATTAGATAAAATTTCTAAGCTGCAACCACCAGAAAACTATTAATAGAAAACCCTAGCCTTAAGCTGCATTCCCCAGGCATGGGCAGGAGGCTTGGGGGGATTGCGGTTGATGATCCCTAACCGAAGGACGGGATCGATCGGCCATCGATCGCCCATCAATCTCCTCAGCCCTTCAGGATCAATCCGCCTGGGATGCCTTCCTTTTGGCTCGATCGCCCCTTAGGCCCCAACCCCACGCCATTGCTATCCCCAAACAACCCGAGCCGATCGCCCCGATGGGATTGGGCGGATTGAGCGATCACTCCACCGGAGCGTTGGCCAAGATGCGATCGCCATCCAGCCGATCCTGAAAATCCGGTTCCCAACAGTCGCTCCCCAGACGAACCAGACAGGGCGATCGTTCCCGATTATTTTTCAGAAAAATCAAGAATTGCGGGAACTTTTTGAAAACTTTTCAGAACATTTTGTTCCCGCAAAATTCCCCAAAAAAAATTTCCCCACTTCCGGATTCTTCGATCGCTTCCCGAAGGAATAGGCAGCGAACCACAGTTCACCAACCCGCACAGGGAACGCAACAGCAATTCACTTGCACCTCGATAGCGGTTCCGGTTCCACCGGCCCCTAAGCACCCAAGAATGCAGGACTTGCACCAGCGTTTGGGACTCGAACTCGTGACCGCAATGGTTGCGGCTGTTCGTCCGCGCCTCTTCAACTCAACAGCTCACCTTTTGCAACTCAAGTCCACTGGAGGAGTCAATGGCTGTTATTAACGGAACCAACTTTCCCGATGTCATCCCCATTACTGAAACCCAAGCCGCCCTCGACAGCCTGGCCGGGAATGATGTGATCAGCGGTTTGGATAGCAACGACATCATCCGGGGCTATAACGGAGACGATCGCATCCTGGGCGGCAACGACAACGATCGCCTGTTTGGCAACCAAGGCGTAGATACCCTGGAAGGGGAATCCGGCGACGATGAATTGCTCGGCGGTGCTGGCAATGACCTGTTGTTGGGCGGACTCGGCAATGACCTGATGTTCGGCAACATGGACAGCGACCAACTGTATGGCGGCAGCGGCGGCGACGAGCTGTATGGCGGCAAAGGCAACGACCTGCTGTTTGGCGAAGACGGCGACGATGTGTTGTCCGGCGACCTGGGCGCAGACACCATGCGCGGCGGTCAAGGCAACGATACCTTTGTGATCGGTCGCCGCAGCGACAGCTTCTCGGCCCAGACCGGTCAAATTTCCACCGGCGGTTCCACCATCCTGGAAGCCGACGTGATTGAAGACTTCAACCAATTTGGCCAAGACCAAATTCGGCTGATTGGCGGAGTCACCATGTCTGACCTGGAAATCTTTGATGGTTCCGGTCAAACCGCTGGCAGCGCCATCATTCGCGACAAAGGCAACAACCAAATTTTGGCGGTGGTGAAAGGGGTCAGCGCCAACCAACTGATGAACACCCCCGGCACGTTCAGTTCCGATGGTGTGCAACCTGGATCTGTGCCGCCCCAAGGCGCACTGCAATTTTCGGTGGCCAACCTGACCGGCACGGAAGGTTCCCAAGTGGAAGTGACCGTGACGCGGGATGTGAACCAATCGGCGGGTGCGGTTTCCGTGGATGTGGGTGTGTTGGGCGGCACGGCAACGGCCAACGCAGACTACAAAACCTTCAACCAAACCTTGAACTTTGCGCCGGGTCAAATTAGCCAAACCTTCAAGGTGGATCTGATTGACGATGCGCCTTTGGCCGACAGCGGTGAAACGATTCGGATGTTGCTGTCTCGTCCCACGGGCGGCGCAATCTTGGGCAAGCAGGATTCGGCAATCTTGACGATCGTGGACAAGGGCGCAACGGGCGGCGGCGGAACCACTGGCTCTTCCACTTTCCAATTCAGCGGCGCAACCTACACGGCGACGGAAGGCACGGCCACGGTACAAGCGGCCATCAACATCACCCGCACGGGCGACACTTCCCAAGCTGGCTCCGTCACCTTCTCGACCGGTACAGGCGGCACGGCGACGGCTGGCTCGGACTACACGGCGGTTGCGAACCAAGTGGTGAGCTTCGCGGCAGGTGAAACGACCAAAACAGTGAACGTGCCGGTTCTGTCCGATGCGATTACGCCAGAGGCCGATGAGACAGTTAACCTGACTCTGACGGCTCCCACTGGCGGTACGTTGGGCACTCAGGCCACTTCGGTGCTGACGATCAAGGATGTTGCTTCGGCCCCTCCCACAACTCTGCCCCCTGGTAGCTCAGCAGTTGGCAACACATTGCAATTCAATAGTGATCCGAATGCGGTCACGATTGATGCTGGATTACTCAATCTCTTTCCTGGTGGTGTTAACGGCGGAGCTGGGGACGATCAACTGACGGTTCCTGTTACTACCCCTGCAACGGCTGCAACGGTTCGCGGCGAGGCAGGAAATGATGTTATCAGTGGCACAGCAGCCACTGCCGTCATGACCGTTGATGGCGGTGATGGTAATGATGCGATTACGGGTAGTACCGTGGTTGGTGACAAGCTGTTGGGTGGCGCTGGTGATGACATCATCAATGTTGGTACTGCTGGGGGTGCAACTGTCGTGGGCGGCCCTGGCTTGGATCGAATTGTTGGTGGTACTGGTGCTGGTGCTGGTGCTAACACCTATGCCTATCAAGCTAGCGACACAACAGGCAGCCTCTTGACGGCCGACCAGATTACTAACTTCAAGGCTGCTGACAAGATTGGTCTTGGCCCTGGCTTGACCAGCTTGGTGATTACGCCAGAAGTGGTTAATGTGGCTGGCGTGGCTGGCACGGCTGATTTGGCGCTGTCTTACGTGGATGCGAATAACACGAAGAAGTATCTGGCCGTGTTGGTGGACTATACCGGAACTTTCACAGCGGCAGCCAATGTGACCAACGTTGCGGCGAGCACGTTCACGATCTAGTAGAGCCGCACGAGTTGAGGCAGGACGGAGAAATTCTGTCCTGCGAAGACTGCCAAAAATTTCACTTCTGAACTCGATGGGGGGCTGGGTCGATCGACCTGGCCCCTTTCTTTGGTGGTTAGCGCGGGGCCTTTGTCCAGCCGGCCGCGATCGCCTCCGCCTCCGAGCAAAACCAGCGTTCCCCTCGCGATAGGTCGATCACGGTGCGCTCATAGTCCCGCATTCCTGGCAGGTGATATAGCCGTCGCCCGGTGTTTTGGCCGTCCGTGGTTTGGGAGATGTTGCCTTTGATCGGGCAGTTGGGATCGGGTGGGGTGGTGGAACGGCTGCTGGGGGCTGATTGGGTGTTGGGTCGCTGTTGGGCCTGGGCCGGTGCGATCGCCGTGGAGCCAATAACCAGGGCGATCGCACCGCCTAAAAGCTGATGAAGCATTGAGATCACCAAAAGAAAAGGGTCTGAAGCCCCGCCCTTTTAAGGCGGCTTTTTCTATGATCAGTTTCTATAATGCTAGCTATGAAAGCACGATTTCGCTACCGAATCTATCCCAATCGCCTACAAAGAATAATGCTGGCGAAAACATTTGGTTGCGCTCGTATGGTGTGCAACGATGCAATTCGGTTGCGTCAAGACCTCTATCAGCAAGGGGAAAAAGTTGGCGACACTGAGCTTCAGAAATGACTGATTACCCAAGCCAAACTTTCTGCTTTTTGGAACCAACAAATGACCAAAGCTCGTCCAGTTGCAGGATTAAACAGCCTTTTTTTTAGGGCGTACTTGGGCCTGGCGAGGGATGTTTGAAGTGTAAGATATTACTTGCTCAGAACCCCAAATAACATTAATTAGAAAAACACAAGCATGACTTTACTGGAACTTCGTGAAGCAACCTTAGCCTTGCCATGGCGAGATCGGTGGTTACTACTTTGGACTGTCATTCGATCGCTCTTCATGTTCAAACCACAGGAAATGCCACCGACGATCCTTGAGCGCATGGGTGGATTACCAGAGCATTGGCTTCATGATGGTGACTTGGCTGATCGAGATTTAAGACGAGTCGCCTTGGCCGATCGACTCCATCAATCCACTACAGATCAATCATGAAGCCAGCAAAAGTGCTAGTGGACTCAGGCGTTTTAATTGCTTTTTATAATGCTGAGGATCGATACCACAGTCGAGTTGTTGATTTCTTTAGAACTTGTCGAAGTGAACTGATTACAACTTTGGCTTGTGTCACGGAAGTACTTTGGTTATTGAATAAAAGCTGGCAAGTTCAAAATATTTTTCTGAACCACTTAGCACAGAATATTTATCGCTGTGAGTCATTAAATCGTCATGATTTTCAAAGAATTGTAGAACTCAATGAACAATACTCAGATTTGCCTGGAGACTTTGCAGATTTAGCATTGGTGGCTATTTCAGAACGATTACGAATTGCAGAAATTGCAACTTTAGATCAGGATTTCGATGTTTATCGTCGCTACCGCAAAGAGCCTTTTATTCGGGTCTTTCGCCCCTAACTTGATCAAACTCAGGTTACGCATTACCCACTATCTACTCGCTAGTGAAGTCTAGCGACATGGGATCGCGCGGAATTTGTGGGGAGTGGGTTCCCTGAGGGCGGCCAGTTCATAAACAGGAAGTACCTCCACGATCGGGTGGAGCGTGGGCCGCATACTGGATTTATTCGCGATCCGGCGTTCTGCCAAGTTTTGGAGGCCCGGCTGCTCACCATCAGGAGATGCTGCCATGAAAACCAACCGATTTTTCTCGATTTTGACCGCCAGCCTGGCGATCGCCACGATCGTACCTTGGGCAGCGCCGGCCCGGGCCGATTTAATTGCCCTGGGGCCGGGCATGAGTGAACCGATTCTTCGATCGGGCACGGCCGGCGGCAGCACCAGTACCAGTTGTGGCTTTGTGGCCGGTGCGCCCAACCATCGCTTGGCGGTGGGTCAGGATTTTGGCTCCCTGCGGGTGAAGGTGCAGGGGGGTGATGGTTTAACGCTGTTGGTGGTGGGGCCGAGCGGTCAATTTTGCATTCCGGCGGCCAACGGGGTGGCGGAAATGCCGGGCTATTGGGGTGCGGGCAACTATGACATCTTTGTGGGCGATCGCAACCCCAGCGGCCGCCAACCCTATCAACTCTCGATTTCCACTAATTAATTCCCACTAATTAATCTCCGTTAATTAGTGCTCAAGATGAGTGCTCAAGATGAGTATTCGAGAACTGTAAGAGCGTTCAATAGCGTTGGTCGGGTGGGGTGGCATCTCTTAGCTCTCGTTTGCCCACCTCCACCGCTTGCACATCGATCGTGCCGGGGGCCGATTGGCGCTGCACCGTTTGCCCCAAACCGCTGAGGGGTGTGCCGCAGTTTGGGCAGTTGCTGCTGAAGCCGCGCAGGGTGGTGACGGGATAGCCACAGGCGGGGCAGGGGCCGGCCACCAAGTTGCGCCGCAGCCACCATAAACCAACCACACTGAGCACGATCGGGGTCAAAATCACCAGCAACAGCAACCAACCGATCGCCTGCACCACCACCCCTAAACCGATCGCATTCAGCAGCCCGATCGCCCCTAAAATCAGCAACCAGGGCCCCAGGGCCGCGATCAGAATGGGCCCAGCTTGGGTTGATTTCCAATTAAAACGGTTCACGATCGGGTCAGCCTCTCAGCGAAACAATGGGGGCGATCGGGGTTCCTCAGAATTGGTTATTTAACTGTTGCCACACCTCATTAAATAACCCCAAAAATAATCCCAAGTGCAGCAATGCCATGTTCAGCGCTGAGCTGTCTGGAATGCGGAAAATACCCCATTTCCAGTATGGGCCGCAGGGGTGGCCAACCCAAGCCGATCGGGGGTGGGGTTGCCCGGCGCGATCGGGCGGGATCGCCCCCCTAGCGAAGGGTGGTTTTTGAGGCAATACGGGTCTTTTTGCGATCGGCCTCCGACAGGTCATCGCCCGCCTGGAGTTTGGTGGCCTGGGTTTGCAGCACCGTCGCCGCGTTGCGATCGCCCATTTGCAAAGCCGTTTGGGCCGCCGCTTGCAGCATGGTCACCGCACCTTGGCGATCGCCCGTTTGCAGCTTGGTTTCGGCAATTTGGGTTTGGCGATATTTGGCCAATGCGCCGATGTGAGCCTGTACCGGGGCATTGGGAGCCGGGTGAAAGAGTTCCAGCGATCGCCCAATCACCGCGATCGGCTCCGACAGCAGATCCACCTGACCCGTCGCCGGATCGTCATAACAAACCTGCACTTGAACCAACCGATGATCCCCCGGCGGCAACTGGGCCACATAGGCATTCACCAACACCACCCGTGGCCCATCCACCATCAAATCGCCCAACCGCACCTCCAGCCGACCATCGGGCAACTCCTGCGCCGTCAGTTCCACCGTTTCCGGGGCCACCTGGGCGATCGGCTTCAGCTCCGCCAAGCGCACAGGTGACTCCAACGCCAACAACAACCGCGCATTGGTTAACTGCACCGACTGCACTCGGGCCAAGAGCCTTTCAAAGGCGGCGGGCGCATCTTCCGGCTGTTCGATGTAGCAAAGGGCCCCGGCTCCCGCGTCGGCAATCTGTTCCAGGGTGTCTTGGTTCCAATGGCTGCCAAACCCGAGACAATGGACTGAAATGCCGTAGCTCGCGGCCAATTCCGCCATCTTTAAGCAGCGGGGATCGTTGCCATGCTCGTTTTCCCCATCGGTGAGCAGGAAAATTTGCGACACCGAGGGTGCAGTGGGCAAAATTCCGCTGTGATCGGCGTTGACGTTGCCCAAAAGGCCCGATTCCTTACGCGATCGCGCCAGTTCTTCAATGCCCAGCTTCAGACCCTCATCAATGCAAGTGCCGCCGCCGGCCGTTAAGCCCTCGATCGCCTGCAAAATTGACAGCGGCTCCGGGGCCACTTCCTGACAAGGCAAGATCACTTGGGCCTCGTGGTCAAAGGCGACCAACGACAGGCGATCGCCCAGGGCCAACTGACCCACCAACTGACGCGCCGCCGCTTTCACCATCTCCATCGGTCGGCCGCGCATGGAACCGCTGCGATCGAGAATCAAACACAGGTTCGATCGCACCCGCCCATGGCCGGCCTGGGCCGCCACCGAAATCGCCAGTTGCCGCTGGTTGCGGGCCAACTTGGCATCCAAATTGGCATCACTGAGGGCACATTGCACAAGGGCTGGCATGATTTGCACCTCCTGCCGGAGAAAAACGCATGGAACGCTGGCGGGCCTCAACCATCGCCATCAAAACGATAGCAAGGAACCCAACGCTGAAACCTGCAACCGCACCGAAGACCACTCATCGCCCCGGCAACCAACGCACCGGCAGCTCCAGGAATCGCCACCCACAGCAAACCACCCACAGCAAACTACCACCGCAAACATTGATTGAGAACCATTGAGCAGTCATGAGCGATGGCTTTTTTCTAGGCTATGACTGAAGCGCGACCGGAATCTATTCTGAATCGTCCCGCTTTCTCCGGTTCTAACAAAATTCTATGCAGAAGATTCACCCGAATCTGCGGCGATGGTTGCTGGGCTTCGTGAGTCCCGTGGTGATGATCGGGGCGATCGGGTTGCCGGCCCAAGCAGAGACCGTTGCGCCCAGCTTTTTCCAAGGATCGACTCCCCTCAGCCTCACGCTTCAGGAATTGGACGATCGGTGGCGTGTGTTTAGTGTCACGGGGCAAATTGAAACCAGCAATATGCTGTCTCTGACGGCGGCGGTTTTTGGCGCATCTCCCAGCGACTATTACACGAAGGGCGAAATTGCGGAGGTGGGCGGCGAGCGCTTTTTGGTTGCCTACCGTGTCATGCCCGGCAGCATTACGGAACCGGCCGCCGTCAATGGCAGCACGCCAATTCATGTGTCGCTGATTCATCTCGATCAGGTGGCTTCTTTGAACGATTTCCGGCCCTTCAGCCTGGTGACGGAGATCGATCGCCTCAAGGCCCTCATCCAAAGCCGCGCCGCTTCGCCGTTCAACATGTTCAACAGCGGCGGCCCGCCGCGCTCTTTGCCGCCACTTCCCCGATCGACTCCTTAAAACCTTTTCCAGAAATTTTGCGGGGCGATCGGTTTGTAGTGAATGGGAAAACCGGTCGATCGGGGGTGATCACATATGAGCCACCCGGAACCTTACGGTTTTTGGGATGGTTTGACGCGACAAAATTGCTGTAAATCCGCCGGCGCATCCCGATTCGTCGTCAAATAATCCCGCAACCAATCACATCCTATTTGTAGCAAGCCATCCAGATCTTCTGTTTGGGAGAGGACTCTTAACCAATCAGATTCAGTAAAATTGTTTAGATTAGTATGCAAGAGACTGTTCGAAATACTAGCATTATTTAATTTTAAATTTTTTGCAACATCTAGCTGCAACAAGTTTTCTGCACTCATTTTTTTCATCGCTCGATCTCTCAGTGATTCAAGGTTCACTGCTCCTTGATAAACATTCCAGAATCGAATCACTCCACCATTGGAACCAGAAATAACTTGCTTCTCGTCAGAGCTAAACCTTGCGCGCTCAACCCAATTTGGATGTGGGAGAGTGATTGTTTTTTTGTGTAGATGAGAATTATTTTCGCCAATAAAATGATTCCACTCCCATACCATGGCACTTTTATCACTGGAAGCAGTGACTAACAGGAATTGATTTTTTTTTCCAAAAGAGATGCTTCTCACCGAATCCGAGTGATTCGTCAGTGAAATTGTTCTTCCATTCGCTGACCAGTTCCATAGCTTAACAACGCCATTTTTCAAGGCAACTCCAAGCCATTGATTATCTGCACTAAAATCTGCACTCAGAATACTACTGTCAAATTTTTTGGACTTTATAGAATTAGAGATTTTTAAATTCTCATTTTTTTGCCAATCCCAAACTTTGATTACTCCATCACCTCCAGCGGTAAAAACCAGTCTCCCATCGGGGCTGAAGTTGGCAGAACTTAGCCATTGATTGGCTGAATGAACAAGAGTAATAAGAGGAGCATGAACACTTTTGCGTTGCTTATTCCATTGCCAAATTTTAGCCTCTCCATCATCTCCAAGAGTTATGATCCACTTACCAGTACTATCAAAGCTGGCTGCTCTAATTTCTCCTGAAACACTATGGTTAAGAGTTGAGAATGGTCTTTGAGACTCGGGATCAGTCAAGTCCCAAATTTTAGCTGTTCCATCTTGAGCAGAAGTTAATAGCCATTGACTGTCAGGGCTAAAGCTGACGCTATAAACTGTCTGTGCGTTTTTAACACTAGAGTGTTTTAATCTACGAATTTCCTGCATTTCCTTAATATTCCAAATTCTTGCTGTTCCATCTTCTAGGGCAATAGCTAACAGTTGATCATCTGGGCTGAGTTTGATATCCCGAATATGGGCTTGGTTATCTACCTTGAGCAAATTGATTTCTTGGACAGTCAGAAGATACTTTCCAAGAGTTTCTCGAAGAGATATCAGTGATTGAGAGTCCAATCCTAGTTGCTTGGCAGTAAACCCGATGCGTAAGAGATTAGACAATTGGGCTAATTGATCATCCTGAGTAGATATCGTTCGTAAAATTGTTTGTTCGCGCTCAATTATTTGCTTAAGGTCTTGAGAAGAGTCCCACGACAAAAACGAAGCAATAATTGTCATTATAAGGCTAGCCAAAAATACTACATTTACTCTTTTTTGAAGTTTCTTCATTCGTTGAATATTGCTTTTTAAGCTTGCAAATCGCCGCTTTGCGATTTGGTGCTGCTTCAGTAGTTTCAGCTCGGTAGCTTGGCGTTGAGCTTTTTCTTGAGCAATTTCTGCTAAAAAGGTGACCTTAGTCTGTTTCTGGATAAACTCTGCAATATAGTCATGAACAATTTGATAGGTGACCTTGTTTTGAGAGTGATTTTTAAGAAGTAAACCAGAATCAGTCAGGATTTCTAAAACCAGATTTAGAGCACTTGGATCTTGCTCTAAATCTGTCACCTCTTGGTGAAGAAACAACTGGCTTTTCAGGGGTCGGATCGGTTGATCGCCTGTCAGCAAAAACAAAATCAATTTTGCCAGTTCCACATTCTCCGGGCCACAATCCCCCGTCGCCGCATCGAGATAGCGCTGCACCAACGCCACCTTGCCGCCCGAATTGGCATAGCCAGCAGCCGTGGTGATTCCCTCCGCTTGCACCTGCGCCCCAACAATTTGCAGCTCGATCGGGCGGACTTTGTAATAGTTTCCCGACAGATCCGAAACGATCGCTTCAATCAACTCCGGCTCCCAATCCAGCTCAGCGCGATCGATCAAATCGCGAATCACCTGCTTGGCTTCCTCCAGCCGGAAATTGCCAATTCGATAGAGCACGTTGGTACTGAGTAAGCCCCCATCAATCCGCCGATCTAACTCCGCGCGATTCAGCAGGTAATAGATATATTCCCGACGGATTGAAAAGAGAATTTTGAGACCCGTAATGTCCAAACATTGGCTTAAAAACGCAAACAGCGGCGATCGCCCTTGGCGCTGACCATTCTCAAAAAAGAACTCCTCAAACTGATCAAAAATCAACACCGTGGCCAGGTTACGTTGCTCGGCATTCCGCACCAATTCCCGGGCGATCGCCCCTTGCCAGTTGCCATCCGTCGGCGGTTCGATTAGCCCTTGATGTTCTGCCAACAAAGCCTGTTTCAGTGACTGCCACAGCTTCTCTTCCCAGTTGCTATAGTCACGCAGCACCACTGGTAGACCACTACGAGATCCCAATGTCTCCTGTCTTACTGCTGGAATGATGCCCGCATTGAGCAGAGAACTTTTGCCAGAACCAGAGAAGCCAAATAGTACAGTGATCGAGTTGCCTCGGTCATTTTTTAAGCGCCCTAGGATACGCTCTACATCATGCTTGCGCCCAGCAGCGGAAATAGCTCTTGATGAAAACTCTAGATCAAGTTTTGATCCTTGTAATTCTTTGACTTTTGGAGTTGCTAAGTGGCTGACTCCTACGAAAGCACGAAAATTAAATTCTTCTTCTAGAGATTGATATAAGAATTTATATGAAAAAGCATAACGATAGTCTCGCAATTGCCACTCCGTTTCAGCTAATTTTTTGAGAATAGCAATTGATAAGCGTGGATCAAAATCTGGTTCACCCTTGTTGTGAGCTGTTGCCAAAGACTCACGACTCTCCTCATACTGTTCAAGTCCAAATTGTGCTTGCCCCTTCCCAAACCAATAGCTAGCTTCATCCCGATATCGCACCCAGTCCTTTGACTCTGGATCTCCCGGTAGCCAATGAGATCCAACTGATAGACCTTGGATAGTTGCTATTGCCTGTTCAAACCACCTAATTGCAATTTGCCAGTCTTGGTTTTGGAGTGCAAGCTCACCGCATAAGCCATACACCTTAGCCTGCTTAAAAGGGTTGAGATATTGACGATGCAGCTCTAGTGCTTGTTGTGTTACTAACTGCAAAGAATGCCATTGATTCAGTTGAAGGAGTATATCTCCCCAACTATTAATAAACTTGGCACAAAGATCTAGGCGGTTGGCTTGGTTAAAAGTTGTAATGGCAATTTCAAAAGCTTCGCTTGATTGGGTTAAATAGTCTTCGTAATGACGACGGCTGAAACGAGCGCGCCGTTGCCAAAATTGTGCCAGTGTAATTTGAACTGCTCCAAATTGGATCAAGTCACCGTTTTGCCACCAAAAATGGCTTGCTTTTTGATAGCCCTCGTGAGCTTCTGTTATTGAGTTAGGCTGGGCAGTTATTAGCGCTTGCAACCAAGCTACGTTGGCTTCTTGAACGGCTATATCTTGGCTAGTAAGGTCAGGGCATTGCAACAGAGTTGACCAATCAACCGCGATCTCAGTCAGCTCATGAACGCAAATTTTAGGGTTTTGAATTGCTGATGTGAAATTGGTTTCTAAAACCCAAGTGCGTATGCGATCGGCCATTGTTTGTATCCAATCAGCAAGCTGGGTAGCCGTGGCCTCAAAGGTTTGGGTTGTCGTCCAACTAGCCAAGTCGCTGGCGGTGGTTTGCAATTGCCGAAGCGCCCGATCGTCGAGCCACCAGACCAAGGGCAAGGGAAAGCGATCGCGAAAGGCTTCCCGGCTGCGGTTGGCCTGGGCAAACAGCTCGCGCAGGTCGGCATCGGTCAGCTCACCAAACCCAACCACAGCTAAGGCTCCCGGCGGGTTGGAGTCGATCGCCCGTTCGATCGCCGCAAACAGTTGCCGATCGCCCCGTTGGAGGGTCAGCCGCCGCACCTCCAAGGGGCAGAGGGTTTGCAGTCGCGCCAACAGCCGCTCGGTCAAATCCCCATAGTTGCAACGGGCAATCAGTAGCTTAAATTGCCCCTGGGCCGCCTCGATCGCAAAGGCCAGCCGCTGCAACGCTCGCTCTTGGTCTGGCGAGAGCGCTGCTGAGTCAAATCCTGGGCGATCGGCAGTCATAGATCCAGTCCTGATTTAGCCCTGCAATTCTTCGGCTTCCAGCAAAATCGGGTTTACTTCAAACCACGATTCACCGGCTTCTAAATATTCAAAAACAAACCGCTTATGAATCAGTTGATCATAGCCATCCGCATCACTAACCTTGTTGCCCCGACTACGCACAGCCCGCAACAATTCCCACTCGGCATTACTGAGGGCTAGCTTCATTTCATTGCGGTGCGATCGAATCACTTGCTCCAGAGTCGATCGGGTCAGGGGCAAGCTCATTTCCTCCTGAATCCAACTGTTCAGTAATCGCAGCAAATCTCGGGCATGGCCACCGCTGGCTTGGCAGAGCCGATCGAGCGTGGCTGGCTCATCCACCACCGCTGCGATCGCCATCTGCCATTGGGTCGCATCGCCCGCCGGGTCAAAGGCCGCATCTGCCCGCAGCAACACCATCTGCCGCAACAGTTGTAGCCCGGTCTCGTGCGATCGCCCATCGCGATGACGCACCGGAACCATCGGCAACACCTTGGGTTCTTCGGGAAACTTTTGGGTTAATAAGCCATAGCTATCATCAAACCGCAACCGCAACGGCATGGTGTAAATCAGGTGGCAATTCAGCGCCGACAGCAGATTGCCCCGCTCCACAAACAGATAATTTTGTTGGGGATAACCATTGGGTAATAGGCGGTTATCAATTTTTTCCAGGTTATCAACAATCACCACCAAGCCCTGGAATCCTTTAGCTTTGAGTTGGGCGATCGCCGGTTCAATCAGTTCTGCATTAATCGCATCTCGCAGTTGCCCAGTTTGCGACCCCAAAAACTGATGGAGTTTCTCGCGCAGCTTGGGATTGTCTTTGGTTTTAGCGGTGACTTTGCCAATCAAAAAATCTAGGGAAACTTCGCCTTTGTTGTTACCAGAAACTTTCAGACCTTGGGGCAAACCGGGGATTTTGTCGGAACCCAATTCCAGATTGCTCAACTCAAATTCCGTGGTGAGAATCCGTGCCGCATCATCGAGAATTTTGCGAAATCCTTTGGGTTCACCGAGATCGATATTGTCCAAACTTTGGCTGATTTGCCGGGCGATCGACAGCAACACATCGCCCGCGTCCACATCGGTCATTTCCAAGTCGCGATCGACCTGAAAATACACCACATGGAAGCGATCGCCGCGCAAATCCTTCACCAATCGCTGCAACTCTGTGGATTTGCCACAGCCCACATGGCCCGTAAACAGGGTACAAGTGGGTTGGTCGGGACTCAGAAACGAGATCCGATTACGAATTTTCTTAATAATTTCGCCGCCACGCACGGGCGCAAAGTCCACATAGAGTCGCGCATCGTTGGGATCAGCCACATTCAGGGTTTGGCTGGGGTCTGTAGCCCGATAGAATGCACGCAAATCGGTCATAGCAGCAGATGTGAGAACGGCATTGCTTCAACCATAACCCACTGATCCGGGAGAGATGCAATACCTTTCACCCCCGACGCGATCGCATTTAGCTATTAACAAGTGATGCCATGGAGTATTTGACGATCGGGTGGTAAGCAATGATCGCCGTGGTGGACTGCCCCGGATAAAGCTGATTGTTCTCATTCACCTATTATTATTAAGTGTAGACTAACTAGATATTAAATGTATGTTAATCAAAGCAGCCCAGCCGCTACAGACCTTCCATAACAGCTTCACCCAGCTTATGCAGCGAAACAGCCACAACCCGCGATCGCGCCGAGCCAGAGGGTAAATTAACCCGCCTCAGCCAAAGCCCCCATCACAAGCGCCACCCATCAGCCAGGCGATCGCATCGGGTCAGTTATTTCATATTTCAGAACCGCAACCCCTAGATGGAAATCATCCCGAATTTGCGGTTTAATGCATAGTTGTAATGCCTGAATAGCTGGTAATTATTTATACATTCGCCATGCAATTATTGATCAGACCGTAATAACGACGCAGAGCGCTAAGCCAAATGTGCTCTCCATTACAGATTAAGCAGCGCATTTATTATTTTTTGCTCATGAAACTTAACTTGATCGTCAGTGTCGGTCAGGTAATAATTCCTGTTGAAAGATGACTGACATCGTAAAGCTTTCAGGACAATCAAGCCAATCACATTGATCAGTCCCCTTGCAGAGGAAAGACACATGCTCAAAACAGTTCTTGGTCATAGTGACGATCCTGACTCCCAAGATGCTATTGAAGAAGTGCTAGAGCAATGTACCCGTGAATTGGCAGGAATGCTGCCCAAGGCAGGATTGTTATTTGCGGCTATTGATTTTGATCATGCCTTAATTTTACAAAAAATCAATCAGGTTTTCCCGGGTTTGCAACTCATTGGTTGCACCACCGATGGAGAAATATCTTCAATTTTAGGGTTTCAACAAGACTCGCTGACCCTAACGCTATTTTGCTCAGACACCGTAGAAATTTACGCGGGTGTGGGTCGCCAAACTGAACAGGACGCGATCGCCGCTGCTCGCCAGGCCGTGCAGCAAGCCACCGAAAAAAGCCTAACCCCCGCCAAACTCTGCATCACAGTTCCAGCCAGTTATACGGCTGATGGTTCAACAACCAGCGGCGAGCAAATTTTGAAAGGATTGGAGCTAGCTTTAGGGAAAAATGTCCCCGTTGTGGGTGGAACCGCAGGCGATCAATTTCGATTCCAGAAAACCTATCAATTTTTTGGAACAGAGGTCTTCACCGATGCTCTGCCGGTTCTAATTTTTGCTGGCGATTTGCGCTTTTCCCATGGCACTGGTTGCGGTTGGCAGCCCATTGGCTCCAAGAGCACGGTCACTAAGTCTCACAAAACAGTTTTGTATGAAATCGACGGTCAATCGGCGCTGAACTTTTACCAAAAATATTTGGGCGATCGCTCTCCTACCGCAGAGCATCCTCTCTATGTTTATGAAGGAGATAGCGATCGCTGCTATCTCCGAGTTCCCAACACCTGTGACTTAGAAACAGGCAGCATTAATTTTTTGGGAAACATCCCCCAAGGCGCGATCGTGCAGTTGGCTGAAATTAGCCGAGACCAAGTGATTGCTGCCTCTGAAACTTCTTTCAAGATGGCCCTAGACAATTATCCTGGAACCGAACCAGAAGCAGTGCTGATCTTTTCTTGTTGCTGTCGTCGTTGGCTGTTGGGAACAAGAGCCAAGGAAGAATATGATTTAGTTAAAACTGCGCTGCCCAAAGTCATGCCGATCGCGGGCTTTTATACCTACGGCGAGTTTGCACCACTTCAACAACAGGGTTCTAATTACTATCATCAAGAAACTTTCGTCACTCTGCTTTTAGGCACAGCATAAAAGTCCTATGGAAGCCAATGCTGATCAGCAAAAGCTACGAGAGCTAGAGAAGAAAGTACGAGTTCTCACGAAAAAATTAGAGCGTTCAGAGGCCGATCGACGACAACTAGAAGATGCGAGTGAAGAGAGAGAACGTATCCTTAAAGTTGTTATTCGAGATTTTGAACTATCCCAAGCTAATCTAGAACACCGTACTCGCGAACTAGAAGTGGCGCTGAGGGATCTCAAGCAGTTACAAGTCAAACTAATTGAGTCTGAGAAAATGTCAGCCTTGGGTGTGCTAGTGGCTGGCGTTGCCCATGAAATCAACAACCCCATTAATTTCATTCATGGTAATTTAACTTACATCAAAACTTATACTCAAAATCTATTAAAGCTTGTTACGACCTATCAAAAATATGTTTCTAGCCCCATTCAAGAATTACAAGACTTGAGTGAAGAAATTGATCTTGACTTCTTGCAAGATGACATGATTAACATTCTCAGATCAATGCAAACTGGGAGTGAGCGAATTCAAAAAATTGTGCTCTCGTTACGCAACTTTTCGCGGTTAGATGAATCCAAATTCAAAGCAGTTGATATCCATGCAGGAATGGATAATACTTTGATGATTTTGCAGCATCGACTTCAAGCAACTGCAACTCGTCCGGAAATTCAAGTTAGAAAGCAATATGGCAACTTACCTCCAGTGGAGTGCTATGCCGGATCGCTCAATCAAGTGTTTATGAATTTGCTGAATAATGCTATTGATGCGATTGAAGAATCTAATCAAGCCTGCACTGATCAAGAGCTACAGCATAAGTCTCATGCAATTTGGTTACGCACAGAAGTTAATGGTCAAGATCAAATTAAAATTACGATCGCTGATAATGGCCAAGGAATTCCTGAAGAGGTGCAATCACGTATTTTTGACCCTTTCTTTACAACGAAACCCGTAGGTAAAGGTACAGGTTTAGGACTTTCCATTAGCTATCAAATTATTACTGAGAAACACAAAGGCAAATTTTACTGTCACTCAACAAAGGGTGTGGGCACGGAGTTTATGATTGAAATTCCTGTGCGGCAACAGTCCCCAACCTCTCGATAATGCAATAGCGCTGTGGCGATCGATCGCACTCCAATACAGCAAGCGATCGCCCTTCAACCGCCGAAGATTGCACCCATGAAAATAGGCACAATCTCCAATTAACTGGTAACTAACCTCGCGAAACACTTGGCGATCGATTTATACTGCCCTCGATCGCCTCAAAACAGCCCAGTCGCTACAGACCTTCCGCTACGGGTTTGCCAAACCAGCGATCGCTTAGTTTCACATACCAAGCCGCCGCTTGCACCTGAATGATGTAGCTCATAGAAATAATCAGAGCAATTTCAGCGCCGGCCTTAGCCCCAAATACTGTCATGGCGATGGCCAGAGCGATCGACAAATTGCGCATCACCGTGCCATAGACTAGGGCGATCGCATCTTCGCGCGAAAACCAAACTTTACCCACCACCGTGCTCAACACAAAGTTGATCAGATAAATCAGCACCAACGGCCCGAAATAGCCCAAAAATACCAGTGGTGAAGCCACAATTGCCTTGGCCTTCAGGGCCATTGCCACAAACACAATTCCCAGCACGCCTAAGGTTGAAAAGACCGGAAACTTTTTCTTCAGGTTCCCCTCATACTTTTGTTTTCCCACCGTTGAAATCAGCACTTTTTTCGTGACCAAACCTAAAATCATGGGCAAAAACACCACGATCGCAATTTGCTTAAAGGTTTCCATCAAAGGAATTTCAATAGCTCGTCCCAGCAAGGCTTGAGCATAGAGCGGAGTGGCTAGAGAACCTAAAATCAAGCCGATCACGGTCATTTGAATTGCGGCTGTTAGGTTTCCCTTTGCAAAGCCTGTCCAAGAAATGGTCATGCCGCTGGTGGGAAGTAATCCCGTTAACAGCAACCCTAGCCAAATCAGTGGTTGATCGCGGAAGAAGAGCCAGCCGATGCCATAGGCTAAAAAGGGCACAACTCCAAAGTTAATGAATTGGGCGACCCCTTGCAGCTTCCAGTTTCCCCCGGCCACTAACTTGCCAAATTGCAAGTTAATCATCATCGGGTAAACCATTAAGAAAGTTAAGGGAACAATCAGATCCTTGAGACCGCTGGGGTCTGTTGCTAAGCCAAATAGAATTCCGACAATCATGCTGATTGGAACTGACCAAATCAGTTGATTTTGCAACAGCGATAGTAATGTCCACATATGCATTTTTCTCCGATTCTTTTTTCTCCAAACTCTGAATCTTGGCGTGATCAATCTCCCAGCGGTTGAGTAATGAATTATCAACCCTGAGAGTCATTAATCCTGAGAATCATCAATCCTGAAAATGGTCAAACTTTAGGACTGAATGCTTGGGGCAAATTTTTGAGACAGCCTGAAGCCTGGTTTGGCGGGCCACGCCCTGCCCGATCGCCCAATTGCGATGCAGTCTCATTCAGGTTCAGGCTTGCCCCAAGGGTTTCTGAGGGAGGCGATTAAAGCTGCTCCATCACCTTGTCCATCAGGGTTTTCGCTTCCAGAGCAATCCCCTTTGCGCCGGGGTTTTCGAGGGCCGCAAACATGACTGTGGGGTCGATCGCGGACACTTCCACGGTTCCGCCCTCTTGTTCTTGCACCACCACGTTGCAGGGATAAAAAACGCCAGCTTTGTCTTCCGTTTGCAAGATGCTGTAAGCAATGCGTGGATGGCAGGCTCCCAAGATGGTGTAGCGCCGGAATTCCACATCGAGTTTTTGTTTAAAGGCCGCTTTGGCATCAATTTCCGTCAGCACTCCAAAGCCTTGCTGTTTCAGGGCTTCTTTGGTGTGGGCAATGGCTTCATCAAAGGACAAATTCAAGACTTTGCTGAGGTGATACATCCGAAAAAAAACTCCGCAATGGGGGATGAGGCGGCGAGGGGCAGCTCGGTTAGCCACGGGAACCGACCGGCAACCAGGAACCAATCAACAGGAGGTCAATGTAAGGAGCGATCGAACTGGTCGGTTGAACCTTGAGGGTGCGATTGGGCCTTGCCGCTTTCTGTATAATAAACTATATAACTAAATAAGCAAGTATGAAACAAGGGAGCACCCGGCAATGGCACAGGTAATCGTGATCGGCGCAGGATTAGGCGGTTTGCCCACGGCCTATGAACTGCGACATTGGCTCAAGGGCGGGCATCAAATTACCTTGGTGTCTGACCGTCCCCAGTTCACCTTCATTCCGGGCCTGATTCAGGTAGCCCTGGGCAAAATTCCCCTGGAGCATGTGCAGCTTGATGTGGCTTCCCTCTGCAAGCACCATGGGTTGGGGTGGGTGGATAGTGCGGTGGTGCGGGTGGATCCCGATCGACAAACGGTGCAACTCGCCAATGATCAGGTGCTCTCCTACGACTACTTAGTGATTGCCAGTGGCCCTTCATTGGCTTTTGATGAAATCCCCGGTTTGGGGCCCCATGGGGGCTATACCCAGTCTGTTTGCAATCCCGCTCATGCGCTGATTGCCCGGGAGGCCTGGGAAGCTTTTCTGGAAAATCCGACGGATTTGGTGGTGGGAGCCGCGCCCAAAACCGGTTGCCTGGGGCCGGGTTATGAGTTTGCATTGCTGGCCGATGAGGAGTTGCGCAAACGCGGCCTGCGAGATCGGGTAACGATCACCTACATCACGCCGGAACCCTATGCGGGCTATTTGGGCCTGCCGGATCTGTACATGGCTCGCGAGCTAACGGAAGGCGTTTTGGAAGAACAGGGGGTGCAGGTGGTGACCGATGCGGCGATCGCCCGAGTGCTGCCCGATCGGGTGGAACTCAGTGATGGTCGCCAATTTCCCTTTGGTTACGCGATGATTTTGCCCGCCTTCCGAGGTGCGGAATACGTGCAGGCTTCTGGGCTAGGGAACGATCGGGGCTTTATCTCGATCCTGCCCACCCAGCGCCACCAAGACCACGAGCGGATTTATGCCCTGGGGGTGAGTGTGCATCTAGAGCAGCCCTATCACACACCTGTCCCGATCGGGCTGCCCAAAAGTGGTCAAATGACCGAAGCCATGGGCGCTGCGGTGGCTTACAACATCGCCGTGGACTTGGGAGCCTTGCCCAGTCCGCACCAAATTCCCACCCTTGAAGCCCTTTGCTTTGCGGAGTTTGGCCAAACCGGCATTGCTTATATTGCTGCTCCCATCTTGCCCGATCCTGCCAATGGTCAACGACGCTATTCCTACGCCACCCGAGGCGCTTGGGTGAATTGGGCAAAAGCCGCCTTTGAACGCTACTTCCTACTCAAAATGCAATGGGGAATTGGGCTACCCTGGTTTGAACTGTGGGGGCTGAAGCTTTTATTTGGTCTTTCGCTCCTGCGGCCCGTAACCCAATCTGTTCGGCCAAACCTTGGCCCCAATCTTCATGCCCCGCACCACACCTAATTCTGTGTTGAACTTGTCGGCTGAAATGGCTGCTGCTGCTGCCAATCCTGATTTAGATCGGCTAGCTGACCTATTCAAATTGCTGGGCGATCGCAGTCGATTAGGAATTCTTTGGCGCATTTGCCAAGGTGAGTGCAACGTAACTGAAATTAGCGAGTCAACCAACCTGAGCCAAGCCAATGTTTCTAAGCATTTGCAAATGCTGCGAATGGCTCGAGTGGTTGCTTGTCGGAAGGAAGGAAATTCCCGAATTTATTTCCTTTCGGATCCGAAGTATTTAGGACTTTGTGCCCAATCGTTGATTGATCTTGCAACGTTTTCCCCACCGGAGATATCCACATGCGACGAATCCTAATGTTGGGCATCGCTTTCATTTGGGCGATCGGTCTGAATGGCGCGATCGCCCCGACGGCCCAAGCCAATACCAGCCCCGATCAGTTGGCCAAAGCCGTGGAAGCCATTGAAAATCTCGATGCCCTGCGATCGGGACTCGCTTCCACCTTGGAAGGCAAAACTGACCCCCCCACCGCCGAAACCATGAAAGCCGTGTGCAAGCCGGTGGGGATGGAAGCCAAACGGATCGCCCAGACGGAAGGTTGGCAACTGCGCCAAGTTTCCCAGAAGTATCGAAATCCAGAACACCGGCCCCAAAACGCCACAGAATTGGCGGCCTTAGAACAGTTTTCAGCTAATTCCGAACTACAAGGCTTGTGGCAGCGTGGCCAAGTGAATGGTCAGCCCGGAACCCATTATTTTCGCCGCATTAATGTATCTCCCGGTTGCCTAGCTTGTCATGGGCAAAAATCGCGTCGGCCCCAATTCGTAGCCAACAACTATCCCGAAGATTTGGCTTACGACTTCAAGCCCGGTGATTTACGGGGAATGTACGCCACTTTTATTCCCGATCTAACGGCTGCCTTGAATGAATCCGGGTCGTAATGCTCTGTTTGCTCTGGCTGATGTGTCAAGTGTTGAAGGGCTAATTGGATTCTAGATTGAAGTTTAGTCCTCAAGCCTTTTCAAAGTATCCCCAAGTGTTCCAAAACACCCCAAAATCATTAAGAGAGAAGGATAATGCAAATTCAAACGCTGGTGACTCATGACATGACTTTGATGAGCGATCGCACCAGTGTGACGATCGTGGGAAAACGGATCTGTCATTTAACGAATGAGGTTCATTTGAGCTTTTCGTTGAAGCAGCCTCAAGCCTTGGATGATTGCTTGGGGCAAACGGAATCGCTGTGTTTGGTGATGTCTGATGAGGACGCGCGGCTATTGGGGCGATCGCTGTTGGATTTGGTAACAACGGAGGATTAAATTAGGCCGTAGGGCGATCGACCATTGAGACCTATTGCTCGATCGGCTCGATCGTCCACAATTCACATTGATCTACAACAAGGTAAAGTCTGGATTCAATATGATGGCACAGAAGTTGGGATTGCCAATGAGCTAGTTGAGCGTGGAATTCCCAAAGAGGAAATTGTGCTGGCTTATCACTCACCCCTCATGCGCCAATATGATGGCTTTGCAGTGAGTTGACTAGCAATAAGATTTTCACGCATGACATTAATCTAACCCTGTAAACCATTGAATTAGAGACAACAGAGACGACGATTAATGACTACACGGCAACTCAATCCTAAACTGCAATCTCGATTAGGCATTACTCTAGAACAGCTTGCTGAGTTTTGCCAACGATGGAAAGTGGTTGAACTCGCTCTCTTTGGCTCAGTTCTCAGGGATGATTTCCGCCCCGACAGCGACATCGATATTATGGTTGAGTTTCACCCAACAGCCTGCCCCACATTCAGCACCTTAGACCGTATGGAAGCAGAGCTGAAAATTATGTTCGATCGGGAGATTGATTTAATCACCCGCCAAGGAATTGCCAGCAGTCGCAACTATCTACGCCGCCACGAAATTCTTTCTTCTGCTCAGGTGATTTATGCAACGGGGTCTGTAATTTCTGCTTAACATGCTGCAATCCGTCGAGGGGTATGGTGTCGGAGGTGATCACTGATGGCAAAAGATCTGTTTCACCATATTGTCAAGTCAGCCCTGATGGCTGAGGGCTGGGAGATTACCCATGATCCTTTTCCTGTGGACTATGGTGATGTGCAAATGCAAATTGATCTGGGGGCAGAACGCTTACTTGCGGCTCAACGCGATTCCGAGAAAATTGCCGTCGAGGTCAAAAGCTTCACTCACCCCTCAGCTATTTCCGAGTTCCACACGGCTGTCGGTCAATATTTCAATTATCGCCATGCGTTGCGTGCTCAGGAAGCGAATAGAAAGTTATATCTAGCTGTGCCTAGTCAAATATATGATCAATTTTTTAGACTTAAATTTGTTGAAGAAATTGTGAAAGAGCAGCAGATTTTGATTGTGGTTTACAACATCAAAACTGGAGGTATCCAATGGATAAACTAGAACGCTACCGGCGAATCGTTCAGGAAGTTCTGACTGAGCATAGTCAGATTCAGCCTGCCTATGGCGAAATTCAGATGAAGTTGATGTTTGATTTGGAGCGCGATCGCTATCAATTGCTGCGTACAGGCTGGCTTGAGGAACGCCGAGTCTATGGCACATTGATTCACATTGATCTAGAGCAAGAAAAAGCCTGGATTCAATATGACGGCACAGAAGTTGGGGTTGCCAACGAGCTAGTCGAGCGTGGGATTCCCAAAGAAGAAATTGTGCTGGCTTATCACTCGCCCCTCATGCGCCAATATGATGGCTTCGCGGTGAGTTGACGATCAGTAGAACGCTTATACGCATCGTGAAGCAAGCCTTGTAAATTATCGCCTTCGATTATCTTGAAATTCAGTGAGAGCAGCAGTAGGGTGGGCATTGCCCACCTATACCTACAGCCCATCGCTAATGCAATCTGATCGCACTGTGGGAAGAAGCGATCATTGTTTTGTAGATGAGCGCTTTTTGGCTGGATGGCGGTGGGCAATGCCCACCCTACTCGCTGCTTTCCTGGTCAACTTGCAGACTTAGCAATCCTACGGAAAAATACATGAATTGCAGCATCTACTAATGGCAAATCATGTTCTTGCCAATCCCTCACTAGTCGCAATTGTCCGTCAATCAACTGATTTCGATAACTGGGGGTAAGACCGATACTGTGACTGAGGGCAGTTGCAATTTTCCCAATTTCCCGAAGTTGGGCACGATTAGGCTTCTCATAGCCTAGTTGAAGAACTCGATCAGAAATATGAACACTCATTGTCATTACCTCCTTTGGAATTAGTCAAATGATGTGGTCAAAAGCTTATCTATAAAAAATTCTAAAAATTCTTTCAAAAGATTGGTATCAGTGATGGTTGTCTGTAGTGCATAAGGAAAAAGTTTATCCGCGCCCAAAATTAAATAGGTGTCTGGGCTGCTGATTTTCAATGGGTCGAACTCCTCTTGTGGAATAATTTCACTACCTTGAATGGAACGGCCTTCGTAACCATCATGCTCTAAATCTCTCATATCAATAGTCCTGGACTCACGATTAGCGGCTCCTTGCCAGCCATCCACATCTTCAAATTTTGACCAATAGTAAGGATTCCGGTTTGCCATGAAATCATCTTCCTTGCTTGGGATAATCCAGATTTTGGCAACGTATTGAGATACATCCGTCCCGGCTTCAGAACAATATGTCCTATAACGAAATCGAACAATGTATTGCTCAAGAAACTTTTCTTCTAAAGAGATACAGATACCATCTTTTCGACGAGAAATAATGAGTTGGGATCTTTTAGAAACTCCACCTGAGACTTTCTTGCGATATCCAACATACTGAGAAGCCTTCCTTTCAACAAAGAAATTGGAAAAATTGCGATCCTCTAGTAATTTTTGAGCAGTTGAAAACAAATCTTCTCCACCAGAAATCACATTGAGAGTACTAGCGATTAATCGCGGAACTCCATCCTCAACTTCAAAGCGTTGAATCAAATCGTAGATAACTTTGCTCATTTCCAAGAATCTGATCTAGGATTTATGGAATCAATCTAGCAAACAACTGAGAAGCTGTCAAGATTCCAGGCCAAGATTTTTGGAAAAAAACAAAAGCCGCAAAACCTTCGTCTGACAAGGATTTCACGGCTTTTGGAATTTTGCTGAACAGTAAACTGCTGCTTCTTAACTAGCTGCGGGCATCATGCTAGCTACAGCCTACGCTGTGAAGTACTTCGCGATCGGGTGGTAAGAAACGATCGCCGTGGTGGACTGCTCCGGGTAAAGCTGCTCGCTCTCGTCCATATACATGTTGATTCGATCGGTTTGCAGCAACTGCAACTGAATCAATTGATCCTGAATATTCGGACAAGCCGGATAGCCAAAGCTGTAGCGAGATCCCTGATAACGCTGCGCCAAAATGTCCCGCAAACTATCCGGTTCCTGCGCGCCAAATCCCAGCTCCCGCCGAATGCGAGCGTGCGTCCATTCCGCCAGGGCTTCCGCCGTTTGCACCGCCATCCCGTGGAAGTACAAATAATCGGAATATTGATTCGCCCCGAATAGTTTTTGAGCGTATTCCGTGGCAATTTCGCCCACCGTCACCGCTTGCATCGGGAACACATCAAAGATGCCCAACTCCTTCGGCGCAAAGAAATCGGCAATGCAAAGGCGACGCATGGAACCTTGGCGCGGAAACTCAAATTGGGCGATCGGCTCCAGGTTGATTTGCCCCGCGCTGACTGCTTCCGGGTCGTAGATATAGAGCGTATTCCCCGCCGCATTGCAGGGGAAATAGCCATAGATCACTTGCGGTTGCAGCAGGTTTTCCGCCAGCACCTTGGCTTTCCATTCCGCCAAAATCGGTCGCACTTTGGCATCAATAAACGCATCGTAATCCTCGCGGGATTGCTCCTTCGGTTTACGGAACTGCCATTGACCGACGAACAAGGCTTGCAAGTCGAGATAGTTGAAAACTTCCTCGATCGCAATGTCCGTGGGGTTCAGCAATTGGCTGCCCCAGAACGGCGGCTGGGGGCGATCGATATGCGGGTCAACCGCTTCCGATCGCCGCGTGTCAATCACCTTGGGTTTCTCGGCTTTGGCGGGTTTCTCAGCCGCATCGTCACCATCCGCCTTGGCTTGGCCATAGCGACCCAGCGCCGCCGGATCATCGGCAAATTCCCCTAAAAAGCCTTGGGAATCATCCCATTTCTCAGCCGCTTTTGCGGGCATCAACTTATCCATGAAGCTGAGATCCGAGAAGGCATCTTTGCCATAGATCACCCGACCGCGATAGGTCTTTTGGCAATCTTCATAGACAAATTTCGGCGTGAGGGCCGCGCCGCCCAAAATCACGGGCACGGTAATCCCGCGATCGTTGAAGGTCTCCAGGTTTTCCTTCATGAACGCCGTGGATTTCACCAACAAACCGCTCATGGCAATGCAATCGGGCTTGTGTTGCTCGTAGGCATCAATGATATTTTCCACGGGCTGTTTAATGCCCAAATTAATCACCCGATAGCCATTGTTGGTGAGGATGATATCCACCAGGTTTTTGCCAATGTCATGCACATCGCCCTTGACCGTGGCAATCACGAAAGTGCCCTTAGCATTGTTGCTGGTTTCGGATTTCTCCATGTGCGGTTCCAAAAAGGCCACCGCCGCTTTCATGGTTTCCGCCGATTGCAACACAAAGGGCAATTGCATTTGACCCGAAGCAAACAATTCACCCACCACTTTCATCCCATCCAACAGATAGGTATTGATGATTTCTAGGGGTGGATATTGGGTCATGGCCTGTTGCAAGATGGCTTCAAGACCCAACCGTTCGCCATCGATGATGTGGCGTTTGAGTTTCTCTTCGAGGGAGAGGTTTTCATCCACGCCTGCTGCCTTTTTGGTGGTGGCTCCTTCAAAGAGTTGGGTGAGCTGGGTCAGGGGATCATAAACACAAACATCCCCCTCAAACCGGCGACGATCGAAGATCAAATCGCGGCAGACTTCCTGGTGTTCCGGCTCAATTTTGGCCAGGGGCAAAATCTTGGCCGCACTGACGATCGAGGAGTCCATTCCCACCTGCATACATTCATGCAGGAACATCGAGTTCAGCACCTGCCGCGCCGCCGGATTCAGACCAAAGGAGATGTTGGAAACACCCAGCAAAATGTGGCAGCCGGGCAGATTTTCCCGAATCAAGCGAATTGATTCGATCGTGGCGGCTCCGTTTTTGCGGTCTTCTTCAATGCCGGTGGAAATCGGCAGAGCCAGGGTGTCGAAGAAGATTTCATGGGCGGGAATTCCAAACTCCACCGCTTGTCGATAGGCCCGCTGGGCGATCGCAAATTTCTTTTCGGCGGTGCGGGCCATCCCATCTTCATCGATCGTCCCGATCACCACCCCAGCGCCATAGGTTTTGGCCAGCTCCAGCACTTTCAAAAAGCGCTCTTCGCCGTCTTCATAGTTGGTGGAATTCAGCAAACATTTGCCGCCGGCCACCTTCAAACCGGCTTCCATTTTTTGCCATTCCGTGGAGTCCAACATCAGCGGCAAAGTGACATTATTCACCAGCCGCGAAACCAGCTCCCGCATATCCCGTTCGCCATCGCGACCCACATAGTCCACGTTCACATCCAGCACGTGGGCCCCTTCGCGGACTTGGGCTTTGGCCAGGGAAACCAGCCCATCCCAATCTTCCGCATTCAGCAGTTCGCGGCATTTTTTGGAACCGCTGGCATTGAGCCGCTCACCCACAATTAGGAAGGAATTATCTTGCTGATAAAGCTGGGTTCCGTAGATCGATGCAGCGGCGGGTTCGTAATGCAATGGGTTGCGATCGAACCGGCCCGGTTCCAAGTTTTCAGGAACCCGAATCTCGCGGGCTTTCGGTTGCAAGGATTCGGAAATACCGACCAATTCCTTGATGTGATCGGGGCGCGTACCGCAGCAGCCGCCCACCACTTGCACGCCCCAATCTTCCACGAATTTGTGCAGGGCCATCCGCAATTCCATGGGGGTCAGGCGGTAGTGGGCATGGCCGCCGACGTTTTCTGGCAAGCCCGCGTTGGGAATGCAGGAGACCACAAAGGGCGATCGCTCACACAGGTAGCGAATATGCTCCGCCATTCGATCGGGGCCAGTGGCACAATTCAACCCCAAAATATCGATCGGGTAGGGTTCCAAAATCGCCACAACGGCGTTGATATCCGTCCCGACCAACATCGTGCCGGTGGTTTCCATGGTCACCGAAACCATCAACGGAATCCGCGATCCTTGCTCGGCAAAAACCTCTTCGATCGCATTCAGTGCTGACTTAATTTGCAACACATCTTGGCAGGTTTCAACAATCAACAAATCAGCCCCACCATCGATGAGCGCTCGGGCCTGTTCCGCGTAGGCCGCTTTCATCGTGTCGTAGTCAATGTGGCCCAGGGTCGGTAGTTTCGTTCCCGGCCCCATGGAACCGGCCACAAAACGCGGTTTTTCAGGGGTGGAAAATTCGCGGGTGAGTTCCTTGGCCAGCTCCACGGCCTTGCGGTTTAACGCATAGGCTTGGTCGGCTAAATCGTATTCCGCCAGGACGATCGAAGTTCCACCAAAGGTGTCGGTTTCGATCACATCTGCGCCCGCCTTCAGATATTCCCGATGCACATAGGCCACGGCTTCCGGCTTGCTTTGCACCAAATACTCATTACACCCCTCATACTGCGGGCCGCCAAAGTCTTCGGCCGTCAGGTTCTGCGCCTGGAGGAGCGTCCCCATGCCGCCGTCAAAAACGATGACCGGACGCGAAGGGTGATGCAACCGTTCCAAAAAGGGATGAGTCATGGTCAGGGATGGAGCAGCAATTGGAATGCGAATGGGTTGGGGCGTGGCACTGTATTGTTGACCAGCGCGGTTGATTAGCCCATGGGGCCAATGTCCCTATTGTGCCGGATTTGGCCGAGAGGTCTAGGCCCGGCGTGATTTCCGCAACCAGGGAGCACCGATCGCCCGGAAGGTCTAAACAGCCCAAACCGCCACCGGGTGAGCCTCATCAATCAGCAGAGACCAGATGCTCAAGCCCTGGCCCCCAGGACTACGAGGGCTTGGCCAGTCACCCAGGTGACTCCTCAGACCACTTCTAAGACAGTCGCCCTTCAGCGATCAGGGCCTGGTGAATGAAGCTGGCCAGGTCGGCGCGGGTGGTGGGTTGGTTGGGATTCAGGCGATCGGGACTGGGTTGCCCTTGCAGGATTTGGCGCTTGAGGGCGGCGGCAATTTTGCCCTGCACGGCGCTGGGAATTTCGGCGCGATCGTCCAGCACTGCCAAGCCTTCGGGGGACTCATCGGGCCAAGCCAGCCCTCCGGCCAGGGCTGCGGCCAACTGCCAACGGGGCACACCCAACTCGGGGCCAAATCGATCGGCATCCATCCCCGAGAGGAACTGACCCCGGTAGGCGCGATCGATCGCCGCCGCCGCCCAATAGCCCGATGGCACATCTTGAAAGACCTTGCCCGATCGCCGATCGCCGGGATCGAAGGCTTTGACCAACACCGCCGCCAATTGGGCCCGGTTAATCGGCTCATCGGGATGGAACGAGCCGTCCTCGTAACCGCTGAGAATGGCCTGTGCCGCCAGGGTATTGATGAAGGGGGCGGCCCAATGGTCGGTGATGTCGCTGAAGGCGCTGCTGGCCGGATCACTGTTGGCGTTGTTGCTGCCCAAATCGACAATGTAGGGCGATCGCAGGGCGCTGGCCAGGCCCTTGGTGACCAGGGCTTGGTAAAGGAAGGCGGATACTTCCCCCCGGGTGATGGCCCGCTCGGCTTCCAGGCGGGTGAGGTCGGGATAGTTCACCACCATGCGCCGCACTGTGGCCGTGGCGATCGCGTCGCGGGCAAAGTTGGGAATCCGAATCGCATCGCTGTAATAGCTCAAAACACTCAAGGTTCCCCCCGTCAAACCCAGGCCATTCACCAGGGCGACCAACGCTTGGGCCCGGGTGAGGTTGGCGTTGGGCTTAAAGCTGCCGTCGGGAAACCCTGCCAGCAATCCGCGTCGATAGCATTGGTCGATCGCCCCGGCAGCCCAAAAACTGGCCGGCACATCCCAAAATTTCGCCCCCGATCGCAGGTTAGGCAAACTGGGAAAAGCCTTCACCAACAGGGCCGCAAACTGCCCCCGCGTCAGGTTGGTGTTGGGGCGAAAGGTGCCATCCTCCTTGTAGCCGCTCATGATTTGCCGTTGGATCAACTGGCGAATAAACGCTTCGGCCCAATGGCCCGTCACGTCATCCCCCAGCGGGCCAGGACTGGGGGTTGGGCCGGGACTCGGAACCGGACTGCCGCCGCCCGCCCGTCGCCGGGCCTCCAACACCGCCTTGTAAGCGTTCACCTTGCCGTAGCCAAACCACCGGGAAAACCCGCGACTGTCATAGGAACCGTAGCGAAATCCAAACTGTGGATCGGCGTTGGTGTCCACAATTTTGTCCGCCGTTGATTCCAGAATTTGTTTCACCTCCCGCGCCGTCAGGTTGGGATTCGCGGACAACACCAGGGCCGCCACACCCGCCACCACCGGGCAAGCGCTGGATGTGCCCCCAAAGTCGGCGGTGAAGTCCGTGCTGCTGTAGCCCGCTGACCCCAGGCGATCGGTCGTGAACACTCCGGCTCCGGCCAGGTTGCTGGTCACCTGGGGCGGAGTCAGAATTGCGCCGGTTTCCGGCAACCAAATTCCCGGTGATGCATTGTTGCTGGGGGCGCAAACGGAAATGTTATCGCCCCAATTGCTGTAGGCGGCTTTGCGGTTCAAGCTGGTGGAAGCGGCAACGGCAATCACGTCCGGATGGGCCGCAAACCCGGACAGCCATTCTGTGGATCCCGACAACACCTTGTTGGGCCAACCCTGCTCATTCACCGTGCCATTCACGGGCCGGTTCGCGTTGCCGGCCGCAAACACAATCACACAGCCTTTGCCATTGCGGCCCTGGGTGGCGGCTCGGTTGAGGGCTGCTCGCTGCCGGGTGGACAGGGGAAAGTAAATGCTGCCTGGGCCCCAGCTACAGGAAACCACGGCGGCCCCCCGGGACACGCACCAATCAAACAGTTCTTCCACCGCTTGGTCATCTAAATAGCCGGTGGTGCGAATGGGCATCAAGGCACAACGGGGAGCCACGCCCACAATGCCGCTGCCGTTTTCTTCGGCCACGGCAACCCCAGCGCAGGCGGTTCCGTGGCTGTCGTCCCGCGTGCCAGGCAGGGGGTTAAAGTCGTTGTCTTTAAAGTCTTTGGGGCTGACAATTTTGCCGGTTCCCTGAAAGTCCGGGTGGCTGAGGTCGATGCCATCGTCGGCGATCGCGATGATGATGGATCGATCGCCCCGGGTAATGTCCCAGGCTTTTTCCGCATCGATGTGGGAACCGGCGGTGATGCTGCTGCCCCCGTTGTTTTGCAAATACCACTGGGAACTGTAAAACCCATCCCGTGGCCGGTAGAAGGGTTGGCTTTCGAGGATGGCGTTGGGTTCGGCGCTCAGAACGGCCGGATTTTCCAGCAGGGTGTTGGCAATTTTCAGGGGGTTGAGGGGCGTTCGATCGCTCAGGCGATAGATGAACGCATTGGGAATGCCGTCCAGGGGTTTCACCAACACCAGCCCCAGGCCTTGGGCGATCGCATCCACCGCCTGGGCCACCAGGGTGGGATGGAACACGATCGTCACCTCATCCCCCAAATAAACCCTTGTGGCCCCCTGGCCTTGGTACTGGTAAACATGGCTCACGTAGTCAAAGGCTCCCGATCGGCGAGCCTCGTCCATCACCGAATCCAACCGGGCCGGAGCCACCAGCAACTCCACCAGGGCCACGCCTCGCCCCAGAGGTCGCACCTGGGTTACGTCCGGCAGACGGGTGGGATCGATCGACTGGGCGGCTTTGGGGCGCACCACGAAGCGATCGGGCACTTTTTCTAGGAGGACTTCATCTCCGCCCCGTTGCAACACCAGGCCCAGAAACTGGGGTGGCACACCAACAGCCCCCACAGAGTCCAAATCGGACGGCACGGGATGAGAAGAAGGTTGCAAATCCGCCACGGGGAATATCTCCTGAAACAGGCTGGAAACAGGCTGGGAAGCAGATTGCCCTGAAGACGACAGGGGGATCATCGACGGCGACGGAAATCAGCCAGCCAGAATGGTCAATGCCGCCACCAATCTAGGCTGATCGGGCGCGGAGGGGCCCAAGGGCGATCGAACCTTGTCGTAGAATAGAGCCGATTTGACCAAAGTAATGGATACAAGCCTCGCCCTTGGAGAGTGGCTTGATCCCAGTCGCGGGCGGGCAGTCCGAGACTCAAAACGGACGCAGAGGCCAGCGTGAATCCAGTTCGCTGGTGGCGGCCCATGAAGCGTCAACCCATGGTCTAGTCGAGCAACCTCGGTTGCTTGGTTAGCACCAGAACCCCCACGCCTTTGGGGTGGGGAGGATGTCAAGCGGCTCCTAATCAATCCACCCAGCCCATGCTAGCCCTTCGATTCCCCCGGTTGCTGCGTGTTGTTTTTCCCCTGTTGGCAGTTGCCGCGCTGGCCCCCAGCGTGCGGGCCCAAGAAACGAATTTGCCCGATGCCACGCCAGCTAACCCTGAACCGGCGGTGGTTCAAGCAACGGGACTGTTGAGCATGGCCGGCGGTCAACGCTTGATGGACGAAGCTGCCCGCGCGATCGAGTCCCAAAACTACGGTTTGGCTCAACAGCGCTTGCAGCAAGCTCGACAGGTGTTTAACCAGTTGTCGAACTTCCATCAGCAATTGTCTGGTGCATTTTCCGCGATCGACAACCGCATTTCCCAAGAACAGCGCAAGAACGCCCTTGAAGCGGCCCAAATGCGCGATTTATCGACCTATCAGCTTGCCTTGGTTCACCGGGCCCAAAATCAACCGGAATTAGCCATTCCTCTGTTGGTGCAGATTGTTTCGAGCCAAAGCCCCACGCGAGATTTGGGAACCAAGGCCTATCAACAACTGGCGGAGCTGGGCTTCATCAGTCCGGGGGCCCTGCGTCCAGCGCCCGCACCGGCTCCCGCTGCCACACCTCGCTAGTTGGGGTAGGGACAATTGAGCCGACCGCCAGCCCTCAGCAATCGGCAGCGCTGGTTCCAATCCCAGTGGCTGGAGGTTGATCGGGCCCTACGAGACGGGGCCACGTTGGCCCAACGACGCGATCGCCCTTGGTGGGATCAGTGGGTCTTGGCGGGCCGGCAGCGCGAGTTGCGGGCGGCCCGATCGGTTTTGGGCTGGTTGGCGGGTGGCATTCCCGACCCATCGATCAATATCGATCCGACCAATCCGACCAATATGGATCCAACCAATGTGGATCCAACGAATCGGGGCGGGAGCGGCTGGGATCCGGAGGACGATACGGCATCGTCAGCATCGGTGCTCAATTCGCCTTTGGGTCGATCGGCAACGCGCCCGATTAACCGCTCACCAACGCAACCGGCCAATTCAGCCGCTAATCAGGCTGCGGGTGGGGCCAATCCATCGGCCAATGCGCCACCCAATCGCCCGATCGGCTCCGGAGCGATCGACTCCAGCCGTAATCCACCCCCGCCCCCTGAGGATCCGGCAGGTGGTTCCACACCAACCGCCCTAGACCTGACCCTCTGGCGATCAACTCTCTTTGACGATGCGGTGGCCCGGCTGACGGTCGATCGACTGGTGAATTTGACCGGTTCCCCCCTGGAAATTGAAATTTTGCATCCCGATCGCCGTCGGGAACTGTTGGCCCTGGTGTTGCGGCGGGTGGAACGGGGACTGGAGGAAGTGCGCCGCGATCGACTGCGGGGCGATCGGCTGCTGGCCCAACAGGAAGCCTTGTTGCAAACCTGGTGGGTTCAGCTTCTGGATGACTTTTTAGGCGACTGGCTCACGGAGCGCTCAACCCTGCGATCGGGCAGTGGGGCCTTGCGGCTCCAACGAGATCGATTGCTTCAGGATTGGCCGATCGTGGCCACAGATATTCTGAATCGCGCCGTGGAATTGGGCCCCCTGCTAGAACATCTGCTGTGGGGTCTGCCCCTAACGGTGGATGGGGTGACGGTGGAGGCGGGAACCGGGGCCGCCCTCGATCGGGCCAGCGCCCTGCTGCATAACCTGGTGCTTTGTTTGGCCTGCGCCGTGGTGCAACCGGTTTTGAATCGCTATGGCGATCGGGAAGGCCTGAAGCTGGCTCTGTTCGATCGGCGCTGGTTGCCCACCCGGGAAGTGGAACGGTTTCGGAATGACCTGGCTTGGAAATATCGAGTGCAACGCTGGGTCAGCGAACCCAAAGCCATCTACGAAAGTCGCTATTGGCTGCTGACGGCCAGCGATCGGGGCATTGTGGCCCTGCCGGTTTATGCGCCTCGCAATCAGGAGTGGCGGGCCTTATCCGGTGTGCCCTTGGGGGTCACATTGCTGATTGAAGCCCGCGACGCGATCGCCCCTCGGGTGCGGGCCACGGTCACCCTGGCCGGTCGTGGGGCCCTGATGGTGCTCCAGGCGATCGGCCGAGGCCTCGGCTTCATTGGCCGCGGCATCATTCAAGGATTGGGCGATGCGCTCGATCGCCGTAAGACTTGATGGATCGCAAGTCAAGACTTTTCTTTGGGGCTGCCGGATGGGCATTGCTCCCCTGCGACCCAACGCCCTCGATCGCTCGCCTTCGAGGATCATCACTGGCCCCGATCGGCTAATCCGACACAATCTTCAGCAGCCGCACAAACAGCACCCCCAACAGGGCATAGGTCAGCATCGCCACGATCGCATTCAGATCTAACGCATTGAACTGGCCAAACCGAAACACCGGGAATAACGTCGAAAAGGGGCCAATGTAGGGACTGGCCAAAAACTCAATGCCCTGAGCAAAGGGACTGCGGGGATTCGCTCCCGTCAATTGCAACAGGAATCGCATCCCAATCAAAATTTCCAGCGCCACAATCAGGTAATAGGTTCCCTGTTGCACCCGCCGCAACACCTCATTGCGCCGTGCGATCGCCATTTGCCGGGCCTCTTCCCGCAAGCGGCGCTCCTCCGCCCGCAACTGCATTTCATAGAGCTTGCGGGCGTAGTCTTCGGGGGGCAGTTGGTCACCCGGCAGGCTATCAGCGCCCGGTTGAGAGGGGCGATCGTGAAACGGATTGCCGTTGGTGCTCATGGATTCGGGATCAGGCCCTAAAAACAGCGATCGAATCCATGCAATCGTTTTGCGGCTCCGTCGTCAAGCGATCGCCCCTCCGAATCCATGATCCACGCAGCGGCCATTGGCTCGGCCTTAAGCCAGCCTTAGGCCAGGTCAAACAGCAACAGCTCCGCATTCTCGGAAGCCGTAATTTCCACCTGCTCCAGGGCCGTGATGGCCGCCGCGTCGCCCGCCTCCAGCATCACCCCATTCAGGGCGATCGCCCCACGAGCCACCTGCAACCATCCGCCACGCTCAGGGCTGGCAAATTGATGCACCACCCGATCGCCCGCCGCCAACGAGCTGGCAAAAATCAGCGCATCCTGATGAATCGTCACCGAGCCATCGCGACCATCGGGCGAAGCCACTACCCGTAACCGCCCCTGCTTGTCTTCCGGCGCAAAGAACACCTGCTCATAGCCCGGTTGCAAGTTGTTGCGATCGGGCAAAATCCAAATTTGCAACAGGTGCAGCGGCTCCGAATCCGACGCATTAAATTCGCTATGCAAAATGCCCGTTCCGGCGCTCATCCGTTGCACATCGCCCGGCCGAATCAGGGAGCCGTTGCCAATGCTGTCCCGGTGCTCCAGCAACCCACTCAGCACATAGGTCACAATTTCCATGTCGCGATGGCCATGGGTGCCAAACCCTTGCTTGGGAGCAATCACATCCTCATTGATCACTCGCAACGTCCGAAATCCCATGTGATTGGGGTCGTAGTAACTGCTGAACGAAAAACTGTGATAGCTATCCAACCAACCGTGATTGGCATGGCCCCGATCGCCCGATCGCCGAATCGTGATGTTGCCCGCAGCGGTCGGGGCGATCGAGGCAGCAGCAGAAGACGAAATAGTCATGGCTCAATTACTCCACTGTTCAACCTAATCAAACCCTGCAAAATCCAGAAACGCAAAACTCAGAAATGCAAAATCCAGCAATCAGCAAATCACATCCACAACCGAAACCACCGGTAACGCCGATTCACCTCAGGATCATGATCTGATCAGCCTCTGACTACAGCCTTTACCTAAAATAATTGGCACGTCATATCGCAAATGCCATGAATCAACGGTTCGGTGGGCACTGCCCACCCTACAGGCAACTGATCAGCCTTTGACCATTTCAATGCACCGAAAAATCAGCCATTTTCACCGAATTCGAGTTCTAACCAGCCACCAGCGGCTGATGGGAACCATCACAGAAAGGTGAATTTTGAGTTTGCTTGCAATTACAAATCGCGACCTTCTTCGTTTCTGTCACCTCAAAGGCGAAGGGCGTGAAGCTCGTTCCTTGGTGGGAACCATCGCAGAATTTCTTAGCAGCCGATCAACCACAAGTACACCAGAAATATTTTCCCGGTGTCAGTTCAATCACTTCAGGCTTTGTATCAGCAATCACAGCCTCATTAGGAGCAGTCATGCTTAAAACTCTCTCTCGGTTCAGTAAACTAGGCGATTGAATTGATCCTAGGGGCTTCTCTTGGCAGCAACAAGTACGCACAAAAAAGTGCGGTAGTTACCAAAAAGAAACCACCCGGTCACTCAATCAACCCAATCAACCGAATTAACTAATTCAATGAAGAGACCTAAGAATAGGAAAAGCTTGAGAATATTCTTAAGTCAAAATTCAATTTTAGATTTTCTTGAAAATGCAATTTCTAAGTGCAATTTCTAAGTGCAGTTTTTCAGTGCAGTTTTTCAGCGCAGTTTCTAAAAAACTCAAGCGAGTATTCAAAAGCATGTTCAAGAAACATTTCAACCATCAACTTGAAGAAATTGATCTATATTGCTTTTGATATGGTTTGCCATGGCTTCCTTCGCTGTATGAGGATCGATCGCCCATGATTACCCCGAATCCAGCACCCACCACAGGCTTCACGCGCCTCAGTTGTGCCGTTGAGACAACACTCAACATTATTGATGGGCGATGGAAAGTCCTGATTTTGCGCGAGCTATTTGCAGGAACCATGCGCTTTGCTCAACTGCGGCGAGCGCTTCAGGGCGTGACGCAAAAAATGCTGACCCAGCAGTTGCGGGAGTTGGAAGCCGATGGCATTGTTCACCGGCAAGTTTATCCAGAAGTGCCGCCCAGGGTGGAATATTCCCTCACGCCGCTGGGCGAATCCCTGTGGTCAGTGCTGGAAGCGATGCATACTTGGGGGCTGCACTATCAAACCGCCCAAGGCATCGCTGATCATCCGGTTCATGGGGAACCAGCATTGCCACGTTTGCCGATCGACTATGGTGATCCAGGCTATGGCGCTCAAGACTTAGACAATCAAGACTCTGGCGATCACAATCTGGATGCTCAAGACTCGATCGATTAGTTCACTTGATTAGTTCACTGGGTTCAGATAGTTCTCAGATAGTTCAAGGTGCTGAAACCGTTTTTATAGCCCCGAATCAATCAGGTGAACCAAAATTTAAACCCCTACAACACCCAGATTTCAGAATACCGAAATTTCAGAACACCAGAGCCTAGCACGCCCAATCATAATCAAAGGTTGGCTCAATGGTTTTCCACTCAGCCAACCCCTAATTCAAGATCATTATTCACAGACTAAAGCGGCAAGAGCGATCGCTGACAGGAGGGGCAAATGGCGTGGATGGTTAACTGGCAATCGAGCAGATGGTAGCCCTCTTTTTCCGATTGCTTAATTCCCATTTTCAAAACCGAATCGTTCTTGAATTCGATCGTTTTGTTGCACTTAACGCAAATTAAGTGATGGTGATGATGGGGATAGGGCTGATTCAGTTCGTAGTGCTTGTGGCCTTCTGCTAATTCCAGTTCGCGCAAAATGCCCATGCGCGACATTAATTTCAGAGTTCGATAGATCGTAGAAAGGCTGATGCCTTGGTCTTGCTCTTCAAGCAAGTGATACAGATCTTCGGCGCTGAGGTGGCGACCTTCGGGCAGATCCTTGAAGACATTAAGGATCACTTCGCGTTGGGGAGTCATCCGCCAACCGCGCTCGTTTAACTCGGCTTTTAGGGACTGTGGTGTGTAGGAAAACATAGGGGTTGGCGAGGTTTGACCTGAAGCGTTTCCCTCTGCCAAATGGTAACAGGTATAAATGAGCATTTGCAAGAAGCTCGCATTATTGAGAATAAATCTTAAGTCGAGTTTCAGAGAATGGGTCGCTGGGGTCTTCCCGGGCCGATCGCCCTGACGATCGGGTGAGCCATCAAGTTGTTGAGGGGTGGGGCTTTAGGGCGATCGCGCCGGAATCGGGCCGGGTCAATTGGAGGACGATCGCCCCTTTGCAAAAGTTTATAGATCCCGAGGGATCAGAGCGATTAACTTGCGATTAAGGGCGACAACCACCCTGTTTAAATGCAGATCTTTGCAAATATGGGCGCGATCGGGACGCTAAAGCGACCAAAAAGGAGAAATTGCAGCGATCGCGCTGGTCATGGTTGGTGAATTGGCCGCCGAGGCCTGGGCGATCGCCCGGATTGATTCAGGAGGGGTTCAAGTCCCGGAATTTGGCTCGCTTCAGTTGCTCATACCGAGCTTGGAGCGATCGAAAGTTGTGCTGAATGAGGGGAAACAGCTTGGACGGAAAGGGTTCGTTTAAATCCATTGGGTTCACCCCGCGCATGGATTCGATCGATCGCACAGCTTTGTAAATTGCCACATGTTTCAGATATTTCAGCAATTCTTCAATCAACTCTTGGCTATTTTCCGCCTGTTCAGCTAGGTGAATTTTGGATTCGATGATTGCAACAATTTCATCGTGATTTTTTAAAATAAAGTCTCGCTCAATAATTTCTCCGGCAGAATCCGGCAACGCATGATCTCTTGCGCCCAAAGTGGCGATTCGCTGCCACATGGCGTTATCTTTTTCAAGGCGTAAGTAAATTGGCCAATAGAATTCGGAAATTTGGCGCTCCAAGAATTCCAGTTCCGCTTGATGACGAGCCAGCACAATTTCTTGTTCTAATTCGGCAACGCGCTGTTTCTGCTGATTTTCTAAATCGATTAGGATTTGGCGCTGGCGATATTTTTCATTAATGTCACTTTTGAAAATTTCAAATCGCTTGTTTAACCAATAACCGGCAATTAGCACAATGCCGCCAATGAGCACTTTATCAACAACCAGTTCAATGAGTTTTTCAGAAAGGGCCATGTTGATGATGCTCCGTTGGAAGATTCAAGCTTTTTTAAGAGAAACTTTTGAGAAGCTAGTTGATTAGAAAAATTACCTTGAAAAGTTGATTCAAAGAACAACAACCATAGGAGCAAGGGGCTTAAGTCCCTTGTTTTTGGTGATTGCTAGCCCCTTGTTTTTGGTAATTGCTAGCCCCTTGTCTTCAATGATCGATCAGTCAGCAGCGTGATCATTTAGGCTCCTCAAACATACTCACTCAGCCGGAGCAGTGACTTTGGGTAAATCGGGATAGGAGCACCAGTCACTCCAACTGCCGACGTAGAGACGAGCTTGGGGCAGTCCAGCGCGGGCCAGGGCCCACAGGTTAACGCAGGCCGTCACGCCGGAACCGCAGTAGACGATCGGGGGTGGATTGGGGGGCAAGTCCTGAAAGTGGGATTTCAAGGAGGCGATCGAGTGGGCGCGGCCTTCTGGGTCGCAAACCTGCACCCAAGGATAGTTAATGGCTCCGGGAATGTGGCCAGCTACGGGGTCGATCGGCTCCACTTCGCCGCGATATCGAGCGGGTTCTCGGGAGTCAATGATGGTTCCTTCTGCCAACCGCTGGGCTTGTTTGATGGTGTCGATCGAGGCCAGCAGTTCCAAGCGCGGGCGGGGCACAAACTGACGGACGATCGGGTGGCTGGGTTGGCTGGTGGTGGGCAAACCCGCTCTTCGCCAGGCTGACCAACCGCCATCCAGCAGCACCACTCGATCGTGGCCCAAATAGCGCAACAGCCACCAGAACCGGGCCGCAAACCCAAATTGGGAATCGTCGTAGACCGCAACCCACCGATCGGCATCAATGCCCCAAAAGCCCAGTTGATCCACCAGGCGATCGATCACGGGCAGCGGATGCCGACCGCCATGGGGGCCAACGGGCCCAGACAAATCCCGCTCCAAATCCGCATAGACCGCGCCGGGAATGTGGGCAGTTTGGTATTGCTGTTGTCCCAAGTTGCGATCGCCCAAGGAAAACCGACAGTCCACCACCACCCAATCCGGATCCGACAGCATTGGGGCCAACTGTTCCGGAGAAATCAGTTGCTCCAACAGCAATTTCGCGGCCATGGTTGAGTTTTCCATGCTGAACCCCAGGTCATTCGCCAAAACAAGGCATTTGCCAGAAATGGCATTTGCCAAAAATGGTATTACGATTAGTTGAAACTTCCACCCCTGCTCGATCGTGTCAGTTCTCCTTGAAGTCCAAGACGTATACGCTGGCTACCTGAAGGGCCTCGACATCTTACAAGGGGTGAATTTGACCCTGGCCCCTGGCGAACTGGTGGCGATCATTGGCCCCAACGGTGCGGGTAAATCCACCTTAGGCAAAACGATCGCGGGGCTGCTGAACCCCAATCGGGGCCAGATTTTGTTCCATGGCGAGTCGATCGGGCACCTGAAGGCCAATGAGGTGGTGCAACGGGGCGTTTGCTATGTGCCGCAAATTGCCAACGTGTTTCGATCGCTCACGGTTGAAGAAAACCTGGAAATGGGCGCATTCATCCTAGAACGACCGATCGGGTCGTTGAAGGAACGCATCTTCACCATGTTCCCCCGATTGCACGAGCGCCGCCACCAGCGAGCGGGCACATTGTCCGGCGGTGAGCGGCAAATGTTGGCCATGGGCAAGGCCCTGATGCTGGAACCGGCGTTGCTGGTGTTGGATGAGCCTTCCGCTGCGCTTTCGCCCATTTTGGTCAACGACGTGTTTGAGCAAATTAAGGCCATCAACAGCACGGGCACTTCGATTATTTTGGTTGAGCAAAACGCCCGCAAGGCTTTGGAAATGGCCGATCGGGGCTATGTGCTAGAAGCAGGGCGCGATCGCTTCACGGGGCCCGGCCGCGATCTGCTCAACGATCCAAAGGTGGCGGAACTCTACCTCGGTGGCGCTGCCGCCCACTAGGCCGCCCAATAGTTGGTTGGTCGCCCATCCTTCCATTCCGTTGCTCTAATTCCTACTTCAAGATCCGTTGGCTGTGCGATCTTCGATCGGTTATCCCCAAGAACAGTCCACAGACTCCGAACCTGGGCCTTGCACCCACAGATCTCGCCAGCCTTCTATACTGAAAGGCTGTCGCAAGATTTGGAATGCGATTGGGAATTGGGATCAGCATTGGGTGCGATTCACCTTATTGGGTGCAATTCACCTTTGGGATGCACCCGATCGATCGCCCGCTCTGGCCATCAGCCTTTCACCGAACCATGAAACACACCCTTTCTGTACTTGTCGAGGACGAAGCCGGCGTTTTGACGCGCATCGCGGGTCTTTTTGCCCGCCGGGGATACAACATCGAAAGCCTGGCCGTCGGCCCTGCCGAGCAAGGGGGCGTATCGCGAATCACGATGATCGTGTCCGGCGATGACCGGATCATTGAGCAAATCGTTAAACAGCTCTACAAACTGATCAACGTGATCAAAGTCCAAGACATCACCGAAGTGCCCTGTGTGGAACGGGAGTTGATGTTGGTGAAGGTGAATGCGCCGAGCAGTGCCCGATCGGAAATTATTGAACTGGCGCAAATTTTTCGGGCGCGGGTGGTGGATGTGTCTGACGACTCCCTGACGATCGAGGTGGTGGGCGACCCGGGCAAGATGGTAGCCATTCTGCAATTGCTGGAAAAATTTGGCGTTCGCGAGCTGGCCCGCACCGGCAAAATTGCCCTCACCCGTGAATCGGGCGTGAACACGGAATATCTGAAATCTGCTGACCTCCGCAACTAGGGCGCTCCCGGGGCCACCGACCGGTGAGCACCCGGCGTGACACGATCGATCCCTGACTCCGACGGCTCGATCGCCAACCAACGCCACCACCGTCCCCAACAGACGGTAAAATCTGACTTTGGCGAATTGCAGCCCAACCATTCAAGTCCTAGCGTTCCCCGGTACGATCGGCCCATGATTCACGAAGTCTTCATGCCTGCCCTTAGCTCCACGATGACCGAAGGCAAAATCGTCTCGTGGGAAAAAGCGCCGGGCGACAAAGTAGCCAAAGGCGAAACGATCCTCATCGTCGAGTCCGACAAGGCAGACATGGACGTGGAATCCTTTAACGAGGGCTACATGGCCGCGATCGTTGTTGATGCCGGTGGTTCCGCCCCTGTGGGTTCCACGATCGCCCTGATTGCCGAAACCGAAGCGGAAATTGAAGCCGCCAAGGCCCAAGCGGCCGGTCTGTCCGGTGGCGCAGCCAGCGCTGCCCCGGCCGCCGCTTCGGCCCCGGCCGCCACGCCCGTTGCCACCCCGGTGGCCGTGGCCGCTGCCCCCAGCAATGGAGCCAGCGCCCCCGCAGCCAGCCCCAGCGGCCGCACGATCGCCTCGCCCCGCGCCAAGAAGCTGGCCAAAGAACTGAAAGTTGACCTGAGTGGCCTGACCGGTTCGGGCCCCAACGGTCGGATCGTGGCTGAAGACGTGGAACGGGCCGCCGGTCGCACCCCGGCCGCTGCCCCCGCCCCGATCGCCGCACCCGTGGCCGTGCCCGCCGCTGCTCCCGCTCCGGCTGCCGCTGCTGCTGCACCCTTGCCACCCATGCCCGGTCAAGCCGTGGCCATGACCACCCTGCAAAAGGCCGTGGTCAACAACATGATGGTCAGCCTGAGCGTTCCCACCTTCCGCGTGGGCTACTCAATCACCACCGACAAGCTGGACGCACTCTACAAACAAGTGAAGTCCAAGGGCGTGACCATGACCGCCCTGCTGGCCAAGGCCGTGGCCCTCAGCCTGCGCAAGCACCCGGTGGTGAACGCGGCCTACGCGACCGATGCGATCGCCTACCGCAGCGACATCAACATCGCCGTGGCCGTGGCCATGCCCGATGGTGGCCTGATCACGCCCGTGCTGAAGAATGCCGATCAGGTGGATCTCTATTCCCTGTCGCGCAACTGGCAAGACCTGGTGACCCGGGCCCGCAGCAAGCAGTTGCAGCCGGATGAGTACACCACCGGCACTTTCACCCTGTCGAACTTGGGCATGTTCGGGGTCGATCGCTTTGATGCGATTTTGCCGCCAGGCCAAGGGGCGATCTTGGCGGTGGGCGCTTCCAAGCCGACTGTGGTGGCCACCGATGACGGTTTGTTGGGCGTGAAGCGGGTGATGCAAGTGAACCTGACCGCTGATCACCGGATCATCTACGGTGCAGATTCGGCAGGCTTCCTGCGCGACTTGGCCGCCCTGATCGAAGGCGATGTGCAATCCCTGACGCTGTAGGTTTTCCTTAGCGCATTTTTCCGGCTGGCTCCAATTGTTCGTTGAGCATCATTAGCGCGATCGACCTAAACAGTCGATCGCGTTCTTGTTGGAGGCTAACTTCCGATCGCTTGCAGTTCTCCGGTAGGTTGGGTTGAGCTTTGCGAAACCCAACTCAATCACCACGAGCCTTACTGTTGTTGGGTTTCGTGCCTCAACCCAACCTACACAATGACCGTTGATCAGTCCATTTTGGGAAAGGGGTTAAGGATGAGGGCTTCTAACTGATTCGTGAAAGAAGTCTACTAGCCTAATGTTCCGCTTCAAGCTTGCTAGTGCGGCAAACAGGGAGTCTGACCATTTGAAAATCAGCTCGATGGCCAATGATCTTAAAATGATCTTACTTTTACAGTTCTAAATACTGTTGCAAGTAATCTAAAAGCCTTGCAACACAAGTGTTTCAGCGATGGCTCAGGCGGGATTTGAACCTGCGACCTTGGGCTTATGAGTCCCCTGCTCTAACCTCTGAGCTACTGAGCCTTAATGCGTCTTCAAATCTCTAGGTTATGGAGATTGATTGAGTGGTGATCGTTTGGCTAACGGAACAAAACTCAATATTTTTGACGCGAGTATGTATTATACGCCATGGATGAAAAATCGCAAGGGTGCTAGCCAAATAATTTGGATGCCACCCTGCAAAATTCTCAACAACCGGCCAAGATTTTAAGATTGGTTGAGGTTTTCGCCTTTCACGACGCGCAGTTAGGCGATTCTCGATAGGATGCGATCGCCTGGCCCCGTTTGGGCCCGGTGGCATCATTCAACAGAGCAAAGCGTTCCCGATCGCGATCGAGGCGATTACCGTCGGTTTCGATCGGCATGAGGCGCAAGAGCCAGTTGCTCTGCCCCCTTTTTTAGTAACCCATCACGATAAAACCGCACAACAGCAATGGCAGAACAGCAAAAACCCACCGTCCTCATCACCGGTACTTCCTCGGGAGTCGGGCTGTACGCCGCTAAGGCCCTCGTCAATCGTGGCTGGTATGTGGTGATGGCTTGCCGGAATTTGGAAAAAACCCACGCGGCGGCGGCCGAGGCGGGCATTCCTCAAGATAGCTATACGGTGCTCCAAGTGGACTTGGGGAACCTCACCAGCGTGCGGATGTTGGTCAGTGCTTTTCGATCGCTGGGTCGATCGCTCGATGCGCTGGTCTGTAACGCTGCCATTTATATGCCCTTGATTAAGGAACCGCTTTGGAGTCCTGAGGGCTATGAACTGACCATGACCACCAACCATCTGAGCCACTTCCTGTTGTGCAATCTGATGTTGGATGACATGAAGCTCTCAAACTATCCCGATCGGCGGATGGTGATTTTGGGCACGGTGACCCACAACCCCGACGAATTGGGGGGCAAAATTCCGCCTCAGCCCGATTTGGGCAATCTGGAAGGCTTTGCACAGGGCTTCAAAAATCCGATTTGCATGGCCAATGGCAAGAAGTTTGAGCCGGTGCGGGCCTACAAGGAAAGCAAGGTTTGCAATGTGCTGACCATGCGCGAGTTGCACCGTCGCTTCCATGAGTCCACTGGGATTACGTTCTCTTCGCTCTATCCCGGTTGCGTGGCCGATACGCCCCTCTTCCGCAATCACTATCCCCTGTTCCAAACCATCTTCCCCTGGTTCCAAAAGAACATCACTGGGGGCTATGTGTCTCAGGAGTTGGCGGGCGATCGAGTGGCTCAGGTGGTGGCAGATCCTGACTTCAAGCAGTCGGGGGCTTACTTTAGCTGGGGCAACCGCCAGAAGAAGGGTCGCGAAGCCTTCCTGCAACGGGTCTCACCTCAGGCCCGCGATGAGCAACGGGGTCAAAGAATGTGGGATTTGACCCTGAAGCTGGTGAATTTGGCCTAGAAATTGCTAGCAATTAGCAATTTGCGGTCAATGGCAATCGTTCAAGGGCAAGGGGTTTAAACCTCTTGTCTTTTTTGTTCTGATCTTTTTGATTCTGATCTTTTTTGTTGAAGTCTGAATTTCGTTAAAGTTTGAATTGCTCAAGGTTTGAATTTAACGGCATGGGCTTTTGGGCAGCGATCGGGGAAGGCAGTTGCAATCGATCGAGCCAGGCCATGTTGTCACCGCCGAGGGGTTGAATTTGCCCTTTTAATTCTGCCTCGATCGCCTCGCGAAACGGGGGCATCAGGTTTAGGACGTACAGATCGCTGATCGGTGGAGTCATTTGCCCGATCGCCGTTTTCAACAATTGCAAATCACCGGGGTTGACCTGTCGAAAATCTGAGACCAAATAGAACGGCACATTGGGCCGCAGACGTAGGGCCAGGGCGATGGTGTTGCCAACTCGATAGCCAAATCCATCCGCAATCACCAAGGGGTTCGCGGCGGCGTTAATCTGTTCCGCAAAAGCAGGCAAGCTAACACTAATGCCCTTGGCCCAATTGGTGGTAGCGGTGATTAATTGCCAACTACCATGCAGGCTAATGGTTAATAACAGGCTGGCCCCGATCGCGGCGAGACTGCGGCGCAGGGTTTGCCCTTGGGTCAGGGATTGGGCAATCAGAATCGCGAGGGCAATTTGCAACCCCAGATAGGTCGGAGTCCAGTAGCGCGTTGAGACGGAGCGCAGCCCGCCATCGAACAGATCGGGGATCACCAATAGGCTGGTGGAGACCAACGTGAGGGTCAGCACCCAACCGCTCACCCGCAGGGGAAACTGCCGTTGCAGCCAGATCAAGACTCCCAGGGCGATCGCGCAAAACAGCCCCGCCCCCCACCAACCAGCGCCCACGGGAACCCAATCCGTGAACCCTCGCAACACTTGGGTGACCAATCGGCGGAGCACTTGAATGCGCGGCTCTTCATAGGCGGTCATCCAGGCGGTGAGCTGGCGAGCGGCTTCCCAATGGTTCAACAACACCAGCGCCCAAGGCAAGAACAGCAACCCACCGGCCAAGCCGGCCAGAATGAGCGATCGCACCCGCCAGCCCAGTCGCCCCCGATCCAGCCACAGCACATACAACCCTTGACCTACGGACACATAAACCGTCAACAGGGAGGTGTATAGCCCCAGCGCCAAAACCAAACTGTAGGGCCACCAGGCCCGCACCCGATCGCCCCAAGTGGCCGCCCGTTCTGTTAACCGCAAAGCACGCAGCAGCAGCGCCCCCAACACCAACAGCAACGCCGCCCACAGGCTATATTCCCGCACCTCTCGCCCATACAGCACATGAAACGGGGACAGGGCCACCAGCGCCATGGCCACCCAACCCACCAAGGGCGATCGGGTTAATTCCCAACAGACCCAGTACAGAGCAGGAAAAACCGCCAGCCCAAAAATCGTGGGCAAGCTCCGAAGGGCAAGGGCACTGCTGCCAAAGCATTCCATCCAAAACCGCGTTAACAGGTAATAGAGCGGTGGATGCTCTGGATTGCCAATCACGGAAGCAAAAACGGTGTGCCAAGGCTGTCCCTTGGGCCCCAAATAGGCGACCAACTCCGGCTGCATGACCAGTTTGTTGGCAAATTCACGAGCCTGGAGCACCGGCAAACGATGGCCGGCGGCACTGACAGCCGTTAGTACTTCGTCGTGCCAAAGGATATTGTGATCAATGGCCCAAAGACGCAGGCCAATGCCCAACACAACACAGCCGATCGCCACCCAACGGATGACGGTTTGCCAAGATGAGGCGCTCGATCGAGTCGGGTTCATGGGCAATGCTGATGGGTAACCGAATTTAAAAGCTAACCGATCGATAAATTTTGGACAGGGGTAACGCTAAATTGCCGGTGGCGATCGAGCAGGTTTCTGTCAATCCTTCGGTTCTTCGCCAACGCCAGTCGCCGTCTTCACCCAACCAGAATCGATCGATTGCCGGTTCTTCCTGAGCCACCAACAGATATTCTCGGAACTCAGGAATGGAGCAATATTTACTAAACTTTTTCGTGCGATCATAATCCGCCGTTGAAGGCGACAAAACCTCAATGATCAGCGTGGGATTTAACACTTCATCTCGCCGTCCATCGGAAAAGCTGGGGTCACCTTCAATCACCATCAAATCAGGATAAGTTCCGTGATTGTAGGTCGGCAACCAAAGACGCATATCCAATGCAAAAACTGTGAAGGGTGGATCTAGATCTAGAAGCCGAATCAGGTTCAGACCAATTTGGTTATGACTTGAAGTACCACCGGTCATAGGGATTGATACTCCATCGCAATATTCATGACGGGTTTCGCTTTTTTCTTCAAGGGCGCGATACTCGTCGGGTGTGAGGCTGGCAGCAATTAACTGGGCGGCAATAGAAGCAGTCATGGCAAGACGATCGCAATAACTCTCTCCAGCATAGCCACTGAATTCAAATCCCATTCGGGGATGATTCCACACGATCGCCCAGCCGCTCAAAGTCGTCAACTTTCAGTCTGAAATTAGGGATCGATCGCCAGGGCCAGCTTGCCAATCAAACCGCCTCGCTCCAGCAGTTGGTGGGCCTCAGCGGCGCGATCGAGCGGGAAGGTTTGGTGCAACTGAATTTTGAGTTGACCCGCATCAATCCAGGCCGCGCATTGACGCAGAATCTCCGCCTGATGCCGTAAGCCCGCATCCCAATGCTTCAGCAGCGGTGTGAGCATCAATTCCAGCCCAATTCGCAAGTTGTGATTGCGGGCGACTTTCCAGTTGGTGTTGGCCGCGGGTTCCAAAATCGTCACCACGTCGCCGTAGGGCTTCACGGCCGGAAAGGTGGCCGTCAGCAACTCGCCACCCACCGTGTCAAAGGCAATATCTACGCCTTGGCCGCCCGTCCAGCCCTGCAAGGCGCTGACAAAATCCTCTTGGCGATAGAGAATCGGGCGATCGCAGCCCAACCCAGCCACAAAATCCGCCTTCTCGGGCGTGCTGACCGTAGCGGCTACCTCCGCGCCCCAGAGCTTGGCCAACTGAATCGCCACATGGCCCACGCCGCCAGCCCCGGCATGGATCAGCACCTTTTGACCAGCGGTGATGCGTGCCCGATCGCGCAGGGCCTCCCAAGCCGTGATCAACACCAAGGGAGCCGCCGCCGCTTCCGCAAAACTCAGGCGATCGGGCTTGGGGGCCAGGCAACGGGCATCCACCGCCGCCCATTCCGCATAGTTGCCCGCCGGGCCGCCCAACCCGCCATAGCAAAAATAAACCGCTTGGCCCGGTTGCCACCCCGTCACCTCGGAGCCGATCGCCTCGATGATCCCCGCACCATCACACCCCAACACCTGGGGCGTTGTGTCGGGGTAAAACGTGCCGCGCGATCGCAACTTGGTGTCGATCGGGTTAATGCCAGCCGCTTTGAGCTTCACCAACACCTGACCCGCCGTAATCTCCGGCTGGGGCAAATCCTGTAGCTGCAAATTTTCCGGCCCACCGGACTGACTCAGGGCGATCGCTTTCATGGATTTCAGCTCGTTTTCTTTACAGTAAAATCCAATTTTACCGGCTGATTCTGAGCTAGTTAATCTGGCTTCAAACCTCATTCAGCATCTTGAGTTTTTCAGCTCAAGAATTACAAGCATGAATTGATTATGAGCTAATTTCTAGAAGAGAAAGCTTGGCTTGATCAAACTCAATTTGGCTGAACTGACCTTGGGGCGATCGGCTCTTCAGTCGAGAGCTTCTCAGAATGCTCTAGAAGCTCTGGGAATTGTGGCTGGTTACCGATCGCCCTTGATTACTTCTCCGTCCACGTCCGGCGGGCCAGCGGGGCGATCGAGTTCTTTTTCATCGGGGTTCAGCTCATCGCGAAAACCGCGCAGGGTTTTGCCCAAGGCCCCGCCCAACTGGGGCAACTTCTTGGGCCCAAAGATCAGGATCGCCACCAGCAAAATCAACAGCACTTCCGGCCAGCCCAGTCCAAACACGATCGCGCCTCTCCTAAACGACGAATGCCCGCGATCCCAGTTGCGATCGCCGCATGATTGTCGATCGCTGCCTGTACCGCTGCCCCCATAGATAGCACCAATTGTCGGATCTGACTGACTCCATCACCAGCGCAAATCGTCAAATCCGCCACAAACCCCAAGCGATCGCCCAAAGTATGGCAACCTAAAAAACTGGGAAACCCATTTATTTGGGCAACCCCTTGAACCATCCGCGCCTTCAGACATACCCCGCGCCATCCGCGATCGGAGCGAAGCCATGCAAACCCTGCCGAAACCCCCCGTTCCCAACGGCAGCATCGCCACCAACCTAGACGATCGACTGTTTGACACCACGATCCATCGTCGCCAAACCCGCCCCGTGCAAGTGGGCGACATCACGATCGGTGGCGGCCATCCGGTCGTGGTGCAGTCGATGATCAATGAAGACACCCTCGACATTCCCGGGTCTGTGGCCGCCATTCGTCGCCTCCACGAAATCGGCTGCGAAATTGTGCGCGTCACCGTCCCCAGCCTGGCCCACGCCAAGGCTATGGAAAGCATTCGCAAAACCCTGGAAGACACCTATCGCCCTGTGCCCCTGGTGGCCGATGTTCACCACAACGGCATGAAAATCGCCCTGGAAGTGGCAAAACACGTTGATAAGGTGCGGATTAATCCGGGCTTGTATGTGTTTGAAAAGCCCCGCGCTGACCAGGACTACAGCGCCGCCGAATTTGAGGCGATCGGTAAGAAAATCCGCGAAACCCTGCAACCCCTGGTGGAAACCCTGGGCGAGCAAAACAAATGTATGCGGATTGGCGTGAACCACGGCTCCCTGGCGGAGCGGATGGTGTTTACCTATGGCGACACGCCCTTGGGCATGGTGGAATCGGCGCTGGAATTCCTGCGGATTTGCGAAGACATGCAATTCCAAAACCTGGTGATTTCCATGAAGGCCTCGCGCGTGCCCGTGATGCTGGCGGCCTATCGGTTGTTGGCCAAGCGGCTGGATGAAGCCGGGATGCCCTACCCGATCCATTTGGGCGTGACGGAAGCGGGCGACGGCGACTATGGCCGGGTCAAGTCCACCGCCGGGATCGCCACCCTGCTGGCGGAAGGGATCGGCGACACGATCCGCGTTTCCCTGACGGAAGCCCCCGAAAAGGAAATCCCCGTTTGCTACAGCATTCTGCAATCGCTGGGCCTGCGGAAAACGATGGTGGAATATGTGGCCTGCCCGTCCTGTGGGCGGACGCTGTTTAGCCTTGAAGAGGTGCTGCACCAAGTGCGGGAAGCGACGAAGCACCTGGTGGGCTTGGATATTGCCGTGATGGGCTGCATTGTGAACGGGCCGGGCGAAATGGCCGATGCGGACTACGGCTATGTGGGCAAAACGCCGGGGACGATCGCCCTGTATCGGGGTCGCGACGAAATCAAGCGCGTGCCGGAAACCGAAGGCGTATCGGCGCTGATTGAGCTGATTAAGGCCGATGGCCGTTGGGTGGATCCGCCGACCAGTTAAACCGGGCGATCGACTGTTTTTGATGCGGCCCTAGCCCCCAACCAGCTTCCCAGACTGTCCCTCAAGCTCGCCTTTGCGCTTGGTGGCCGGACGCTGGCGAGCTGGTTTGGCATAGCCATTTGGCATCACTGTTTGGCACATTTGGCGGCAAAAGTCAGTGGCCAATCACACTTGCCAATAACATTGCCCATGCGAATTGGCAATCCTGGGCTAGAATCATTACAGATTTTTACAAAAATCGTCTTTCCGAGACCCAACCTGCTGGACTGCTTGCTGTCAGCGGGGCCCGTGTGAACCCATCGCTAATCAACCTATGAGCCTCCCGATTCGTAACGTTGCCATCATTGCCCACGTTGACCATGGTAAAACCACCCTGGTTGACGCGCTGCTGAAGCAATCTGGCATTTTCCGCGAGGGCGAAGAAGTGCCCACCTGCGTGATGGACTCCAACGACCTCGAACGGGAGCGCGGCATCACGATTCTGTCAAAAAATACTGCGGTTCGTTACAAAGAAACACTGATCAACATCGTTGACACCCCTGGCCACGCAGACTTCGGTGGCGAAGTGGAGCGGGTGTTGGGCATGGTTGATGGCTGCGTGCTGATTGTGGATGCCAACGAAGGGCCGATGCCCCAAACGCGCTTCGTGCTGAAGAAAGCGCTGGAAAAGGGTCTCCGCCCGATCGTGGTGGTCAACAAGATCGATCGCCCGCGTGTGGAACCCATGACCGCCGTAGATAAGGTGTTGGATCTGTTCATCGAGCTGGGAGCCGATGACGACCAATGCGACTTCCCTTACCTGTTCGCTTCGGGGATGGCTGGCTTTGCCAAGAACGACTTGGCCGACGAAAACAAGGATATGCAGCCCTTGTTTGAAGCGATTCTGGAGCATGTGCCCGCGCCCGTGGGCGACCCCGAAAAACCCTTCCAACTGCAAGTGACCACCCTGGACTATTCCGAATATCTGGGTCGGATTGTGATTGGCCGGATCCATAACGGGACGGTCACCGCCGGTCAACAAGCGGCTTTGATTAAGGAAGACGGGTCAATCACCAAGGGGCGGATTACCAAGCTGTTGGGCTTTGAAGGGCTGCAACGGGTGGAAATCGAGCAGGCTTCGGCCGGTAACCTGGTGGCCATTTCCGGTTTTGCCGATGCCAACATTGGGGAAACTTTGGCCAGCGCCGAAAACCCCGAAGCGCTGCCGCTGATCAAGGTGGACGAGCCGACGCTGCAAATGACCTTTGTGGTCAACGATTCGCCCTTTGCCGGTCGTGAGGGCAAGTTTGTGACCTCGCGGCAAGTGCGCGATCGGCTGATGCGCGAATTGGAAACCAACGTGGCTCTGCGTGTGGAAGAAACGGACTCGCCCGATCGCTGGGCCGTGTCCGGTCGGGGTGAACTGCACCTGGGCATCTTGATCGAAACCATGCGCCGCGAGGGCTACGAGTTCCAAGTGTCGCAGCCACAGGTGATCTTCCGCGAAGTGAACGGCCAACCCTGCGAACCTTACGAATTGTTAGTGTTGGATGTGCCCGACGATGCATCCGGCAGTTGCATCGAAAAGCTGGGGACTCGTCGCGCTGAAATGCAGGACATGCGTGTGGGCGAAAACGGCCGCACCCAATTGGAATTCATCATCCCGGCGCGGGGTCTGATCGGGTTCCGGGGCGAGTTTATGCGCATGACCCGAGGCGAAGGGATCATGAACCACAGCTTCCATGACTACCGCCCGATCGTGGGAGACATCGACACCCGCCGCAACGGGGTGATGATTTCCTTTGAAGAAGGCGTGGCCACCTTCTACGCCATGAAGAACGCTGAAGATCGCGGTGTGTTCTTCATTGAACCGGGCACGAAGGTTTACAAGGGCATGATTGTGGGTGAGCACAACCGCCCGCAAGACATTGACCTGAACGTGTGCAAAACCAAGCAGCTCACCAACCATCGCGCAGCCGGTGGCGATGAATTGGTGCAGTTGCAAGCGCCGGTACAAATGACGCTGGAACGGGCGCTGGAATATATCGGCTCCGATGAAATGGTGGAGGTCACTCCCGAATCGATTCGGTTGCGGAAGCTCCCGGCAAAAAAGCTCGCTAAGCGCTAAGTCGTTTTAGGGCGATCGCTCCGGGGCGATCGTCTTCCCCACCTGGCAGGAGAGGCACTGATTTCTTCTGCCTTTTTGCTGTCTAGAATTTTGTGCTAGCCTCGATGGGGGTAGTGCCTGTGAGGTGATGATTTTTGGTGACTGATCGCCTACACCGCAAGACTTTCACCAGCTCATTATTACTGAATTACGGCACTACCTTGATCCATAGCTATCTAAATCTGACTGAATGAGAAGGTTTGCAATTTGCCAATCCTCTTCAGATTGCTTTAGCCACTCTTGAATAACTTGCGTCATAAAGAACCTTTCCTTGATCAATCGCTACTCGCACTAGCGGATCAAACTGTTGATATCGCCATTGAATTTCATAGGAGGTCTTGACAATAAAATTCACTGAAAATTCCGGCTTTGTTGCTCGCCAAAGCTCCACAGATAAATCGATTGCCCGTCCCTCGAAATCCATAATTACCAACAAATCGAGATCGCTCCACTCGTGAGGTTGACCGTAAGCATAGGAACCAAACAAGATAATTTTTTCAGGTTGAAACTGCTCAACAATAGCCTGACAAATTTCTGAAATCTGTTGATCGGTAATCAGACGAATCGATGAATTTATCATTCAACACTCCTAGTAAAAATAGAGTGATTGATTGTCTTATTCCCAGACTTTATTGTAAGGAGCTTAAGCCCCTTACCCTTATGATCTTGTGTCGGCAAATTTGGACTATTCCTCAAATATAATTCCTTCATAGAATTCCTCGATCGCCACGGTTAGCCCAATACTTTGCAGTTCGACCCGATCGCCCGATCGATAGCTCAAAATCACCCAATCTCCCGCACTGTTTCTGTGATAAATCTCAACGGCCACCTCTTCGGAACTGACTAACACGTAATCAATCAGATTCGGATTGCGGCGATATTTTTCAAACTTCCTACCGCGATCGTAAGCTTCCGTACTCGGTGATAGAATCTCCACAATCAAGCAGGGATAGGTATTGTAAAGCGTTGTTTCTCGATCCCTTGAATCGCAAGTAATGCTTAAATCTGGATAGACATAGTCCGATGTGTTCAGAATATTAATCTTGATATCGGAGTTGAAAACTTTATATTTCCCTCCCCGCAAGTGGGGCTTAATTCTCAGCAGAATATTACCGGCAATCAAACTATGATCCTTCGGACTGTAGTTATGGTTTGTTCTGTCACTTCCCACTTCGTAGACATGACCATCGATTAGCTCATGCCGTTCGAGCTGTTGGGCTTCCCACTCAAAATAGGCTTCCGGTGTGAAATGGGGCTGATTCTCTCTTGCAGCAACCATTGTTTTTCTCCTGGCTTTTTGGGCTAATTCTATTGTGCTTCAGGTCAACGAGAAAAACATCAGCCAAGCGTCTAACTAGCTTCTGAAGAGGCGGCTATATTGGGTTTCGTGGATCATGCTGGCGATCGAGAGACCCCAACCGCAAGCAAACCAATCATCATCGGTGTCGGCGGTGGCGAGTTGCTGAATTTCAGCGATGGCGGCGGTTAAATCGGGCCATAAATTGAGTAATGTTTGCTGACCTTGGGTTTGACCGATCGGGATCGAGCGAACCCCGGCGCTCACCAAATTACTAGCCCAAGATTGTAGATAGGCGGTCAACATTTCTGCATGGCTCAGTTGCCAATGGGCAGCCAAACTAGCAAAGGCGATCGCGTAGTTTACCGGTTGCAAGTTCAGTGCCACTAAGGTGGCATCGGTTGGGTTGAGATCTTTGGCCAAGGTGACCAACGATCGCCCCATTTGCCAACTTTGTAACCGCAACTCCTCCGTTTCTCGTAGGGCCGAAATCCATTGATTCCAGTGGTGAATGGAGTCCCGATCGCCCTGCTCGATCGCCTGTCGGGCCTTCAATAGGGCCGCCGCTTCCAGGCGAATGCTGCCCACCTGTAACTCCTGCCGTAACCAGTCGGTCAAATCGGCTGCCGATCGCACCCGGCCCTTGTCCACCAAGGTTTCGATCGCCTCGGAATAGCTGAAGGCTCCCACGGGCAAGGCCGGGCTAGCCAATTGCAACAGGGCAAGCGATCGGGACAGTGGCTCACTCATGGTGGTGGGAATGGGCGTGGTCGTGGTGATGGTTATGGGCATGGTGGGCGCGATCGACCGTTGCATAGGCTCCCGGATCCGGCAAAAAGGGAGCAATTTCCTCAATCACCTGGAGGCCGCGCCGTTCCAGCAAATCCTTCAGGGTGGGATCCGGCGCAAGCCGCAAATAGTCGATCGCGATTTCCAGGGGCGCATGGCGGTTGCCCAAATGATAGGCCGCTTGCAACAGGGATAGCCGATCGGGCGATCGCACCGTCAGCACCGGTTCCGGTTGCGCCACCACCCGGCAACAGTCGCCCTGGGCAGTGCGCAGTCGATCGCCCGGCCGCAGCACCGTGCCCCGAGCCAGTTGCAACCAAGCCACCGTCCCATCATCAAGGGTGACCTGTCGGCGCACCTTGACCCGATCTTCAGCAACCAAGGCCAACTGATGCAGGCCATGATCGGCAGCGGCGGGATCGAAGGCGGCAGAATCCTGGGCCTGAGTCTTGGGCAGTTCCGGGCGATCGACCTGAGTGAACACCCAGTGAGGCGGAACTGTGGACTCAGTTGAGTTATTGGGTTGTTGGGTCAAATTTCCCGGGATCACGAGGGCTACTCCAGCACAACTCATTTGATCATTACCCATTCAATTGTCCTACCCGATAAATTGTCTTACCCGATCGCGCCGCCTCTTGACTCTATAGCTCACTAGAGAGAATAGAGTTGAGCTGTTAGTCAAACTTGCCCTTGTGCAAGCAGGAGAACGAACCCATGACTCAACAGACTTCGACATCGCAATCGCCTAAGGGTCGCCGCACGATCAAGATTGTGGGTGCTGTGGCTGCTGCTTTGACCGTGATCGCGCCGACTGCTGCCTATGCCTCAGGCTGTGGTTGCGGTGGTTCCGGTTCCTGTACCTGCGGTGTGAACTGTACCTGCACGAATTGCGGCAATTAGGGTTGGCAACTCTGACACCGCTTAAGCTGGAGAGAATGTCAAGACAGCGCTGATGATGACGGCCCCGACCGTGCGATCGTGGTCTGCACTGTGGAGTACTGACCACGGCCCCGGCATGATCAACGGTGGGCCGCCATCAATAACGCCGTCAACAATCTCGTTAACCGATCTGCCGATCGACCAGTTCCCAACCGCCCCAGTCTTGAACTTTGAACAGGCTATGATGATGGATTTTGCGGAATGGAGCGATCGCCCATAATTGCCCATAACGTTAATCTCTGGAATTTCTGAAATTTCTGAAATTTCTGAGTCGCTGCCTGGTGTGGGTAGATCATGCCTAAGGTTTCAGTCATCATTCCGGCCTATAACGCGGCGGCCACCTTGCCCGAAACCCTCGCCGCCTTGCGATCGCAGACTTGGACAGATTGGGAAGCGATCGTGGTGGATGATGGCTCCACGGATCAGACGGGGGAGATTGCCCTGCAAACGGCTGATCCGCGAATTCGGGTGTTGCGCCAACCCAACGGGGGTCAGGCGATCGCCCGGAATTGTGGCTTGGTGGCGGCGCGGGGATCCCTGATTGCCTTTTTGGATGCGGATGATTGGTGGACGGCAACGGCCTTGGCCGATCGGGTGGCGGCCTTGGAGGAGAACCCGGCCGCTGTGTTGGCCTACAGTTGGACGGACTATGTGGATGATGACAACCAACTGCGTCACCCGGGTTTTCGCGATCGCCATCAGGGCCAGGTGTTCACCGCCCTGTTGCTGAATAATTTCATTGAAAATGGCTCCAATCCCCTGATTCGTCGATCGGCCCTGGAGCAGGTGGGGGGCTTCCAAACGGAACTCATTCCGGCGGAAGACTGGGACTTGTGGTTGCGCTTGGCTGGGTTGGGTGAATTTGTGATGATTCCCGAGGCCCAAGTGCGCTACCGGGTTTCGGATCGATCGTCCTCGGCCAATTTGCGGCGGTTGGAGCGGGCCTGTAATGCGGTGTTAGAGCGCCATTTGGCCCAGGCGGGGCCAAGGTCTCAGGCTTTGGGGCGATCGGCGCGATCGCGGTTTTACAAAGGATTAGCCTGCAAAGCGCTGACGGCGGGGCCGCGCGATCGGGGGCGTGGGTGGCGATCGGCTCGGTTGCTGTTGTTGGCCCTGTGGTTTGGGCCGCACCTGTGGCGAGAATGGCGATTTTTGGCAATCCTCAGCGGCAAGATTGGCCTCACGATTCTGTTGGGGCCAACGCGGTTCGATCGCCTGTGGTCGCGATCGGGTGCGTCCAAATTTGGTTGATCAACTTCTGATCAACTTTTTTTGATCAACACTCGTGATACCCAACCCGTAATACTCAACAACCCTCTGCGCCTAAGCAGTTAAGGGCGTGGCGCGGGTTTCAATGGCCGCCAGTCGATCGAGCAGCGAAATCGACACATCGTAGGCCGCGCGATAGTCATTTTGACGATTGGCCTGTTGGGAAATGGACTGATCGGGCAGTAATTCATCAATCAACTCGCTGGCCAAAATCTCCAGCATTTCCGCCAACTGTTTCACCTGCGGATAAACCGCGCGGGAAATGGAGGTTTGCGCCTCATCGCGATCGCCCTTTTTGCCCGATCGGGGTTTGAACTCCAGCCCCCCGGTGGCATCCTCCAACAACTCCAGCGTGGCCAGCAATTGCATGGTGGCTCGGTAGGCCTCCTTCAAGGATTCATATTCCTCCTGGGGCGACTCCACCAACCCATCCGCCAACAGCGCCAACGTGCCAATCACCGCATTCAACCGCAACCGTCCTTCGTAGGACAACCGCTCCACCAACACCACCGATCGCATCCGAATTTGTTCAATCAGTGGATGCCGCTCATCTTCCCAATGGGATTGCTGGACTTGTTCGATCGCCTCCGCCACCCGATCGCTGACCGTCGATCGCCACACATCTTCCGCCACATAGCGCTGAAACGCAGCCCCTTCTTGGGTGGCCGCATAGAGCGACGGCAACCGGTTCAGGGCCCAAGCCATCACACTGCCCGGATCGAAGGCAATCTTCACCCCCTCCGCTTCCAGTGCCCCCAACTGGGAAATGGTTTCCTCCATCACCAGTTTTTCCATGGCGTTGTCGCAGCGCACGGGGGTTTTCGTGGCGCTTTCGGAAAACTGCACCGCGTAAAGGCGAGCATAGTAACCTCGCTTGCTCAGCAACTCCGCATGGGTTCCCACTTCCACCACCTGCCCCTTATCGAGCACGGCGATTTGGTCGGCATTTTGCACCGTGGACAGGCGGTGAGCAATCACGATCGTGGTGCGATCGCGGCTTAACTCGTTAATGGCCTGTTGCACCTGGCGCTCCGAGACCGTATCCAGGGCGCTGGTGGCCTCATCCAAAATCAAAATATCGGGGTTGCGCAACAGGGCCCGGGCGATCGCAATTCGCTGCTGTTGACCCCCAGACAGGCGCACCCCCCGATCGCCCAGCATGGTTTCAAACTGCTCCGGCAAATCCATGATGAAGTCATAGGCATTGGCTCGCCTGGCCGCTTCCATCACCGCCTTGTCTGTTAACTCCTCGCAGCCATAGGCAATATTGGCCCGCACCGTGTCGTTAAACAAAAAGGTGTCTTGGCTGACGATGCCCATGGACTGGTGCAAACTGCGGAGGGAAAACGTGCGCAAATCCTGGCCATCAATCGTGATCCGGCCGCCCGTGGGGTCATAAAACCGAATCATCAAATCCGCCAGGGTGGACTTGCCGGCCCCTGAGGAGCCAACCAGGGCCAGGGTTGTCCCCCGAGGAATGCGCAAACTGACCCGATCGAGCACCCGGCTTTTGTCGCGGCTGGGGTAAGCAAAGGACACATTTTCAAACCGAATTTCTTGCCGCAGACCGGGAAAGGGCACTGCTCCATCGGGCACAAAATGTTTGCCTTGGCGGCTTAAAAAACGCACCATGGCATCCACCGCCGCCGAGCAAAGGGCTAAGTTATTGAGCGCCTTCCCGAGGGTGGTGACAAAGGCAAAAACCCGCGAAATTAAGAATAGGTAAGTTAATAGAATGGCCGCATAGGCTTCGAGGGATCCGGGAAATACAAATCGCCCAATCCAGACGATCGAGAGCAACGAAGCCACCACCAAAAATTCATTGACCGAAGCCACAAAAGAGCTGAAGGTTTGGGAATGTAAATCCACCCGTTGCCGCTTCAGCAATGTGCCCGTTAAGCGGTTATATTCCAAATCCTCGCTGCTGGTGGCCTTGATTAACCGAATCCCCCCGATCGCCTCCAAAAGCTGACTGGTATAAAGCCGACTGAGCTGCACCCCCCGTTTGCCATATTCCTTAAGTTTTTTGGCAAATCGTTGGTTACTAAGCACCACCAATAGGGCAAAAATACTGGAAATGATCGTGAGTTGCCAGGAAATGGCCACCAATAAACCAATGAAGGTGAGCAAGGTGACCATGGTGGCCACAATTTGCACCACGGTGTTGATTGTGCCCACGGCTCCGCTCATTTCCGAGCCAAGGCGTTGAATTAAATCGCCAGCTTTGGTGCGGCTATAAAAATCCAAACCCACCCCGAGGAGCATCCGAATTCCTTGAAATGTGCCGTCATTGACCAGGGCCCGGGACAAGTGCCCCCCAACGGCGGTGCTCAAAAAAGCCAGGATGTTTTTAATCAAAATGGCTCCCACGATGGTGGCCACCATGGCAGCACCCCGCTGCTCTTCGGGCAAGGCATCAAAGGTGGAAAGGAGGTTGCGCACCAGTTCTGGGGCATCGGCTCCGAGGTCAATTTTGCGACCCAAAAAAGCCAGGATGCCCGGAACCAGGAGGGCAATGCTGACACCGTTAAAGATGCCGCTCCAGAAACTCAGAATCACCGTCCCAAGAATCCAAAGCCAATTGCGAAGGGCAATGGCAAACAGTAAACGGTTGCTGGGCGAAAGTTTCATGCCAAGGGGGCCAATCAACAGCGATTGAACAGAAATTGAACAGGAATTGAACAGGGGCTAGACAGTGATCAAACGGTGATTACTTTGCTGCGGCTTCCTGGCGGTTTCCTCGGGGTGCTCTGTTGAAATCGTGACAGAAAATGCAGAATTCGGGAGGCCCCATTGAAGGCCAGCGTTTCTGCATGGACTGCTTGGGGCAGCGGAACAGGAAAGCGGGGCGATCGAGTCCTGCGATCAAAGTATCGCGAAATGTTCAGGGGCTATGGCTAACGCGCCAATCGGTTTTCGCCAATTTTTACCAATTTTCGCCAATATTTTCTATCGAACGGCAATTGAATGGCGATTGGCGGGCGATCGCCCTTGGAAATCCCGAAGCGGCGCGCCCTGTCCTGAAGAGGAGATTACGCTCGTGCTTCTGGACGCTGGCCATGCCCACTTTGCTGCCTATCCTGTCAAGTTTTGCCGGTTCCGGTTCGTCCTTGCTGGAAGTGCCGGGGGTTGCTCGGTCTGCCCGTCGATCGAGCCAGAGTTTGACCGATCGCCCTCGGGCCAGCCGTTCGATCGCCCGTTCCGCCGCGGCCGGCAGTTGGAACCAAGAGCTATATCAACGGTTGCGGCTGTCCTTGGGGTTGGGGTTGCGGCGGCAGGTGTTTTTAGTGGTTTGTGATGATTTGCCCCTGCGCGATCGACTGGCGGGACGGTTGGCCCAGGAGTTGCCCGCGCCGCAGTTAACCACTTTGCGCCTGGAACCCCATCAACCCACCCTGGCGGGGGCGATCGAGTCCCTTTCCGAAACCACGGTGCAACTGTTGGGGGTGGAACAACTGACCCGGCAAGCGGCCCGGCTGCAACGGCAATTTTTAGCGGAATTGGAAGCCTTGGCCAGCAATTGGGCCCATGGGAATTTGAGTCTGTTGTTGTGGGTTCCCCGACCTTGGCTATACACGATTCGGGAATCGGCTCCGCAGTTTTGGGCCTGTTGCACGGGCACGTTTGAGTTTGAAGGCCAGCCAGCGGTGTTGCTGAATCCCTTGTCGGGAGCCGATCGGGCAGCATCCTGGGTTGGGCGCGATCGGGGACGGCCGACCCTGACGGTGTTGCCCCGACCCAACGAAGGAGCCAAGCCGATTGTGCCGCCCTGTCCGCCCGCGCCGACGATTTGGGAGCGGTGGGTGATGGAAGCCACGGCGGCCCGCGCCAAGGCTGCGGTCAAGGGAGTGGCGGCGGAGGTGGCCCGGGCCAGCTTGGAAACGGCGGCCCAGTGCTATCAACGGGCGATCGACTGGGTGAAAACTCACGGAGAGCCGGCCGCCCTCCGATCGCTTTACTACGATCTGGGCGGAGTTTATGGCGATTGGGTGCGCTGGGGCGATCCGGCCTGGGCTTGGGAGCGGGCGGTGCTGGCCTACCGAGCGGCGATCGGGGATGGCTCCGGTGGCGATCGGGCTTGGCGAGTGGCGGCCCGCAATAATTTGGGCACGGCCCTTTGGAGTTGGGCCCGCTATGGCGACTCGGTGACCCGGTTGCAAGGGGCGATCGACAGTTACCGAGCAGCTTTGGCGGACTATGCAGAACAGCCAGGGGCCGAACCGGCCGCCGGGCGATCGCATCCCGGTGATGAGCGCCTGCCACCCGACTTGCTCTATGGCACGGTGCAGGCGAATTTGGGAACCGCCTACCTAAACCTGGCCCAAGTGGATACCCAAGAACAATGGCTGCTGCTGGCCGCCAGCGCCTTTGAAGCGGCCTTGCCCTATCGCAGCCCGGCTGATCGCCCTGCTGCCTATGCGGCCACCCAAAACAACCTGGGCACAACCTATTGGCAACTGGGGCGGCAACTGCAACCGCTGGATCCCCAACGGCGGCGAGACTGCTGGCAACGGGCCGCCCAGGCCTATGCCCAAGCCCTGACCATTGACCCCACCATTCCCGTTGGGTTCGATCGCGCCGCCGCCGCCAGCCAGTTGGCCTGGATTTACTTACAGTTGGGCATCGATTCCTACTTGCCCCTGACGGTGAGCGATCGGGCAGTCCAGCTCGATCGGGCCCTCGCGACCTACGTGCAAATTCTGACCGTCCATGGGGATCAGCCTCCCCTGCGCGATCGGGCCCTCAGCGGGGCGATTGCCACCATTCGCGCCATCTATCAACATCTGGGCCTTGAGGGCCAAAGCCGCGCCCTCTCCAGCATTCCCGGCCAATGGCTGCCGGCCGTGATCGATCGCCTCACCCACTAATCCTTCGCCCTTCTGCCCCGAGCACCCACTCACCAGAGCACCCACCCACCACACAAGGGGTTTAAACCCCTTGCCCCCGAGGATCCTGTGGCCCCTGGGACTCTTGCAGCGGATGCTTGGTGAATGCTTAGTCGATCGCCCTGGCCAGCCCAAAAAAATGCGCCAAACCCGGGGGATGCTGTCCCGGAGTTTGGCGCGTCAACCATTCGTTATCAATCAGTTCTGAAGAAGCTTTGGATTAGAGGAGTCGCTTTGGAATTCAAAACGCAACCCTACCCGATCGGCACACAAACGATTGCTAGACGATGGCGGTGCGAGGAGTGGAAACTATTTTTGGCACACCAACTTTTAGCACATTGCGGCCCGAGTCTTGCGAAATTGCAGGTCTCCTTTGGACACGCGCCCTGCCAAAACCTGGGTGAGTTCGATGCACCCTGAATGACCAGGTAGTTTCAAGATCGGGCGATCGCCCCTTACAGCGCACCCAGGTAGGACAAGCCCAGGATCGTCCCCAACCCGAGAATGTGGCCAAAGCTCGTGGTGGCCAGCAGGGCCGGGAAACCCATCCCCCCAAACAAAGCGGGCGAGGGCAGGGCCGGAGCCGCACTGGGATACTTAATCGAGTATTTGCCGATGGCGATCGCCAGCACATTGCAAGCAATCATCACCGCACCCACCTTCGGACTCCATTCGAGAGTTGTGGGGACAGCCGCCAGCAAGGACAAGGAAACGTTCAGCATAGATTCTGAAGGGGTGAAACGCCCGAAACACAGCAAATTTGAGGCTATCTTGAACCGAAACCTTGGGGAACGGTGGAGTTTGTTTGCAAGATTTAACGTTTCTTTGAAGAGTTCCAGCAATTTCTTAAGCGGGCCCCTCAGGGGCCCTACGGAATATTGCGAATCTTCCGATCCCCTATTCTGATCCTCCAGACCCAACCGATCGCCCGAGATCGCCTAAGATTGCCCGATCGCCCGCCCCCAGACTCGCCCCAGCCGCACCCCAGACCAGTTTGGCCCTCGGATGCCCACGAAGGACAACCCCGCGTGGCACAATAGCCCCCGGATTCCCCATTCGCTTCAGTTCCCCATCAACCGGCTCAAGGCGCGATCGACCATGCAAGTCGTTAACCAATGGTTCACCCTCGGGCGCAATACCCTGCGCGATCGCCCCAATCTGCGCCATGTTTGCATCGTGGCCGCCCTGTTCGGCGCAGTGACCCTGATCCTGGGTTTGCACCGCTACTTCACCCTCTACGCCTCCTACGATCAGGGCATCTTTAACCAAGTTTTTTGGAATAACCTGCACGGGCGCTGGTTCGAGAGTTCTCTCTCTTCCTCCCTCTCCAGTGCCGTCAAACAAGATGGGCAAGCCGCCGAAGTGTTCTATCGCCGTTTGGGGCAACACTTCACCCCCGCCTTGCTCCTGTGGCTGCCGATTTATGCCCTCCATTCCCAAGCAGTCACCCTGGTGTTTTTGCAAGTGGGGCTAATTACCGCCGCTGGCTTTGTGCTGTATGCCCTGGCCCGGCAACACCTCAGTGGCCCCGTTTCCGCTTGGATTGTCACGGGCTACTATGCGGCCAACGCCGTCATTGGCCCCACCTTTTCCAACTTTCACGATCTGTGCCAAATTCCGCTCTTTTTCTTCACCATTTTGTTGGCCATGGAAAAGCGGATTTGGTGGCTGTTTTGGCTGGTGGCAGGCCTCAGCCTATTGGTGCGTGAAGATCAAGGGATTGGGTTATTTGGCATTGGGGCTTACATGGTCTTGAGTCGCCGGTTTCCATCCCAAGGATTGGGGCTTTGTACCCTGTCGTTTCTGTATGTGGTGACCTGTACTAATGTCTTCATGCCCTTCTTTTCGCCAGATATTTCCAAGCGATTCATGATCGAGCGCTTTGGGCAATATGTGGGAGAAGAGGAGGCTTCCTCGATCGACATTTTGAAAGCCATGTTGACCCAGCCTTGGCTGTTGGTTTGGGAACTGGTGAATCCGCCCTTTGAAACATTGAAATATTTGGCGGGTCATTGGTTGCCTTTGGCTTTTGTGCCGGCCTTGTCTCCCGCCAGTTGGATTATTTCTGGGTTCGGGTTGCTGAAAATTTTCTTGCAGCAAGGGGAATCGGCCCTGTCCATTAATATTCGCTACGCGATCACGATCGTGCCGGGGATGTTCTATGGGGCGATTTTGTGGTGGAAGTCCCATGGCGATCGATTCAAACAACCGAAATTTCGGCGGTTTTGGGCCGCTTGCATTGCCCTCTCGCTGCTGTTTTCCTTCACCTCCAATCCCCATCGAGCTTTATATTTTCTGATTCCCGATTCGGTGCAGCCTTGGGTTTATGTGTCGCTGCCGGAACAGTGGAGCCATGTGGGCCATGTGCGCAAGGTTTTGGCCCAAATTCCTGAAGATGCGAGCATTGCGGCCACGACCTATTTGGTTCCGCCCCTTTCCAGCCGCCGAGCGATTATTCGCCTCCCTTGGACGGAAATTCGCCGTGATGATCAACAGATTTATTTCGCTGATTATTTGGTGGCGGATACTTGGCATTTAGCCCGCTATCAGGTGGCCTTCAGCAAGGAACGGGGGGAATTGCGGGAGTTTGTTCCCTTAGTCGATCGCACGTTGGCCCAAGGTCAATATGGAGTGCAAATGGTGGAAGATGGGGTAGTTTTGCTGAAGCTCAATACCCCTTCGGATCCGGCGGCTTTGGCTGCTTGGAATCAACGGCGATCGGAGCTATTGCCGCTGATTCAACCTACCCAATCCTAGAGGTGGATTAAGCAGGATTAAGCAGGATTAAGCAAATCAATTTGGGCTGTTCAGACATGCTCAACAGTGGCTGAATTGGGGATGCAAATACAGGAGGAAAAACGATGGCAATTCGGATTGGCAATGGCTATGACATTCATCGCCTGGGGCCCGATCGGGACTTGATCTTGGGCGGCATCAAAATCGATCACGAGTTGGGATTAGAAGGCCACAGCGATGCGGATGTGCTGACCCACGCAATTATGGATGCGATGTTGGGGGCCCTCAGCTTGGGCGATATTGGTCACTACTTTCCGCCCACGGATCCCCAATGGAAAGGGGCAGACAGCCTGAAGCTTTTGGCGCAGGTGAACCAGCTTTTGCGCGATCGGGGTTGGCAGGTCAGCAACATTGACTCGGTGGTGGTGGCGGAACGGCCCAAACTGAAACCCCACATCAACGCCATCCGATCGCGCCTTGCGGAAGTTTTGGGCATTGAACCCGATCGCGTTGGTGTGAAGGCCACCACCAACGAAAAATTGGGCCCCACGGGACGCGAGGAGGGCATCTGTGCCTATGCCGTGGCGCTCTTGGAAACCGTTGCCTAGGGGATGTTTGAGGCCGGTGGCGACAACTAGCGAGGGTTGGCGGGCGCTGCGTTGGGGCTGGGGTTGGGCTGAATTTGGGGTTGGGCTGGCTGGAAGGGTTTTTGCTTGCTGTCCATGATCGGCCGCACCAGGGCAAAGCTAATGCCAAAGGCCGTCATGGCAATCAGGGCGATCGCTAAAATGGGCCAAATGCCAGAGCTGGACTCGCCGGAGCCGCCGTTGGGGGTCGATCGCCCAAAGTTGCCCAAGCCTCCCAGCCGGGTCGATTGCGGTTCGTTGGCGGCTCCATAGAACTCTGCCATGGGTTCCAAGTCTGGCAAGGCGTTCCAATCGCTCACGGCTGCTTGCTGGAACGGATCTCCCGCGATCGGGGCGTTGGGGGCCAAGGCGGGCTGGGGCGGCCTGGCGGCCATCGGCGGTGGCGGGGCGATCGGGGCGCTGGGCGCAACACTCAAGGGATTGGGATCTAAGGGGCGCGGGGCATCCTGGGGCGTGGCGTTGGCCCGCAGGGTGGCCACGGCTTCCGCCAAGGCATCCAAGTCCGATCGCAGGCGATCGCGCTGTTGGGTCAGTTGGGCATTGTGCTTTTGCACCGCTTCCAACATGGCGCGGGTAGCTTGCAGCTCCGAAGCCAATTGGCGATAAACCGCCACGGGAATTGTGCCTTGGGAACCGCTTGGCCCGGATGACACAAGGGACTTCGGCGAAACGTTGCTATCCATAGCTCAACTCAACCCAACGTTGAATAACGGCAAAGACTCCCGGCCATTATCAACGATCGCCCTCAGGATCGACTGCCCAATCTGGGTTGTGGACTGGCGCGATGTGGATTTCCCGATCGGGCTAGGGCGATCGGCCGCGCGATCGCCCGTGGCCGAAATGGGGCTAGTTGGCTGGAGTCAGTCCATCAAGTTTTGTAAACTGTTCTCCAGTCTCGCAACCTCACAGAGCCACAGTCATGAGCCAAGCCACCGCTGACACCGCCCACGAACCCGTGAAATACGGTGAGCGCCAAATCGAAGAAGGGCAATTGATCACCTTCCCCAATCCGCGGCCGGGTCGGATCTATCATGTGCAAATTAGCTTGCCGGAATTTACTTGCAAATGCCCCTTTTCCGGCTATCCCGACTTTGCCAAAATTTCGATCGACTATGTGCCCGATCAAAAAGTTGTGGAACTGAAGGCGATCAAGCTCTATATCAACAGCTACCGCGATCGCTACATTTCCCACGAGGAATCCATTAACCAAATTTTGGACGACTTTGTGGCAGCCGCTGATCCGTTGGAAGCGACGATCGTTGGTGATTTTAACCCCCGTGGCAATGTCCACACCGTGGTGGAAGTGCGCCACCAAAAACCCGCCCAAGCCTAGCCCAATTTCGGAGTCGATCGCGTGAGCCAACCTTGGCGACAAATTACCCAACAACCCTGGGGATCCATGGCCGGTGCGGCGGCCCTCAGCCTCGCCCTGGCCATGGCGATCGACCAAGGCGTAATTGTCCTGGCCGAAGCCTGGCCGCCCCTCGCGGCGGGGCTGATGGGGTTGGGATCCTGGTCTATTTTTTTAATCCTGGCGATCGGGCTGGGTGTGGGAGCCTTGGCGGTGCATTGTGCCGAGCGGCTGTTTCCGCAAGTGCGACTCAATGGGGGCAGCCTGTGGACCCTGGTGGCTTGTGTGGGGGGCGAGCTGGGTCTTTTGAGTTTGTTGCCGTTGCCGGTGTTGCTGATTTCCTTCAGCGAGCTGATGGTGATGGCGATTTTGGTCGGTGTGTTTTGGCGGGGCCGGGCCCACTGGCGTTGAGCCAGATTGCCAGCTTTCCAAGATTTCTAGATTTCTAGAATCCCAATTTCTAAATTTCTAAAATCCCAATTTCCAAAATCTAAATTTCTAGACTTCTAGAATCCCAATTTCTAAATTTCTAAAAGACTGCATCCAAAACGCGATCGGGTGACGTACTCCAATCGAGCGATCGCGCAGGGTGGCTGATCTCAGTGCAGCCTGTTGGTCAATGGGCCTGGTGTGCAATAGGCGCGCAATATTTTTGTGCAACTTTCAATACAACCGGCCGTTAGTACAACCGGCCGTTAGTGCAACCGGCCTTGCTTCTGCGCGATCGCCCCGAGGTCTCAAACCCGATTTTGATTTCAGGATGATCTTTCATGCGCCATAATCCATTGCCCCGTCCTGTTGCCCAAGGTGCTGTTTCTGCCGTTCGCTGGCGATTGTGGGTGCGATCGGCCCTGTTGTTTGTGCTTAGTGGTTTGTTAACCGTTGTATTTCACGGTTTTGCCCTGGCTCCAGTGGGTGGCCCAGGGGCGGCCTGGGCGGGCGATCGCCCTATGCTCGTGGAAGCGAGCCAGTTTGGCCCGATGCAGCCAGCAAATTTGCTCGATCGCGCCGTGTATCAAAATCTGCAAGCGGCCAAGGCAACCCTGTTGGCCAGCGGAGCCAAAGCCAGCGAGCTAAAAACCTTTGTGGCCAAAATGAGCACCGCTGAGACAGTGCCCGTGCGAGCCAACAGCGGCGCTTGGGGAACCGTGGGAGCCGTCCTGTCGGGTAACCGCTTGGTGGTGCGGGGCAGTTTTCGGGAGCTATCCAGCCCCCTGCGCAACTACGTTACGGATCCCGTTAGCCCCCCGAACCCGAACATCACCTCCGCCTTTCACATTCACCGAGGCATGGCCACCGAAAATGGCCCTTTCCAATACGCCCTGCAAGTGATGACCGATGACAGTGGCTTACTGGGCAGCGCCATGGGTGACTACATGCTCACGGTGGAACAGTTGGATGCGTTGAGCAAGGGGATGCTCTATGTGGATTTGCACACCACTAAAAACCGTGGTGGCGAGCTGCGGGCCGTGTTGAAGCCGCTTTAGCTTCTCCCTTGGCTGAAGCACGGAGGCGCTCAGCTTTGGGGTTGACGGACTCCCCGCGATCAATCGACGGGGAGCCGGCCGCTGGCTAGAGTACATCGGGAAATTGCAGAAAGTTAGGGTCTGAAACTCCGCGCTTTTGGAGCGTGCTAGGCTGCAATTGGCCGCGAGGTTCGTGGCTTCAGTCTGTGGGTTTGCAATTCTCGAGCTGCCTGTGGCGGGGAGAATGCCAACAGCATTACGCAGACCGATGCTTCGCCCGTGGCCCCAGCCCTCAGAGGCCCAGGATTGCCGGTATCAAGACAGCCAGATCCACCGCCATTGCCTATGGATGCCCAATCCCCTGAGCTTGGCTCCGGCCCAGATTGGGCAGCGGAGGAAAAAAGCCAAGTTGTGGGCCCGCCCGAGCCGAGTGATGCGGTTCTGTGGCAGGCGCTGCGACGGGGGGAGCGGGCCGCCTTGGGGCAGCTCTACGATCGCCATGTGGGGGTGGTCTATGCGATCGCCCTGCGATTGTTGGGTAATGTGCAGGATGCGGAAGATTTAACTCAGGAAATCTTTTTGCAACTTGGGCGCAGTGCCTATGACCCCGATCGGGGATCCTTGCGCACATTTTTGGCAATTTTGACGCGATCGCGCGGCCTTGATCGGCTGCGGGCCCAACGCCGGGCGCGGGCTTCCTTGGAAACTTGGCAAACGGAACAACAACAGGCCATTGCTCAACCGCCGGATCTGTTGGCGGAGTCGCTCGATCGAGCCGAGACGGCGGCCCAGGTGCGTGCGGCCCTGGCCCAACTGTCTGAAAATCAGCGCCAAGTTTTGCAGTTAGCCTACAGCGACGGCCTGAGCCAGTCGGCCATTGCCGAGCGCCTTGGTCTTCCCCTCGGAACGGTCAAAGCTTGGGCCCGACGGGGATTGCTGAAGCTGCGCCAAACCTTGCAGCCCGCTGTGGAGGATGCCTAGCCCCATGACTTCTCCCATCCTTCCCCCCCATTCCGACGGCTCCAACCCCGTGCCCGAGCCAGCCCCCACCGCTGAACCGTTGGCCAATGCTGACGCAGCCGATCGCGCCCTGGAGCCGATCGAGCCGATCGAGCCGATCGAGATGGATTGGTTGTTGGCGGGCTATGTGTTGAATGATTTGGATGCGGATGAGGCGGCCGCCCTGGCCCAACGGTGGGATGAGGCGGCGATTCAACAAACCTTGCAAGAACTGCAAACCAGTTGGGACTTGGTGAACTTGCCTGCGCCCGTGCAGCCTGCTGCTGCCTTGCGATCGCGCATTTTGGCGGAAGCTGACCCAGCGGCTCGATCGCTGGACTCTGCACCACCGGAGCCATTGGCATTGTCCGCCGCGTCGGATTCGGCTTTACCATCGCCTCCCTTCACCCGATCGACCCGATCGACCTGGTGGGCAGAAGTTCAGCAATTGCCTCGTTGGGCCCAGCGGGCCGGTTGGGCGGCGGCGGCGATCATTGCGGCCTTGACGGCGAGTAATTGGTGGTTGTGGCGATCGTTGCAAACCCAACAGGCCCAAGCGCCCGGCCGCCCGATCGTCGTGGTGTTGCGCACCGCCAATCAGGAATCGCCTGCTGGCCGAACCAACGCAGCGGTGGCGATCGAGGTTGATCCGTCCCGGATGGTCGGTCGTTTGCGAGTGGATCAATTGCCGCCCCTCGCGCCGGGCAAGGTCTATGTGCTCTGGACGGTGGTGGATCCCCAGGCTCCATTCACAACGGATCATAAAAATGCCATCTTGACCCATGTGTTTTCGGTGAATCAACCAAGCGATCGGGTTCAAAATTTAGTGTTGCCGAAGGCTTTTTTAGATCTTGAATATGTCAAGGCGTTGGCCATTTCGGTTGAAGATGCCAAAGCGCCCCAACGCCACCAGTCACCGCCCATTTTGATTGAACGTCTTTAATCAAGTGCCGCTGATCTAGCCTTCAGTGATCTGAAACTTCAGCCCAGATTTGCCTAGGTTCTCGGATCCGTTTTCCAAAGCACCATAAAAGCGCCACTACTATTGGTCAGCTTCACCAAACTGAAAAAGAAAGTAATCCCACCGGTATTTTTAGCCATGAACAATTTGGATCCGCCGTAGTTGGGATCCATTTCCGTGACTTCAAATCCCAGTTTTTGCGACAGGGTTGGCTCAATGTAATCCAAATAAGCAGCATTGGCAGACATTTGAGGAATTGCCAACGAGGCAAAGGCCCCGCGATCGACCAAAATTTGGCCATCGGCTCCCACAAAATCCCCATAAATTCCCTCAGGAATAGTTTCAGGAATACTGACCATAAATTCCTGAAGCGTGGCCTCATCATTCGTGCCACTTTCCAGCAATTTAGCCAGGATTTCTTTGCTTAATTCATCCACCAATCCCTTGCCGCTGCCGGTGCTGTCGCCGCCCGCCTGATTCACGGGGGGCGTGTTGACTGGTGGCGTATTGGCTAAGGGATCTTCGCCTTGGGGATCGGGCTTGGGGGTGGGTTCCGGCTTTGCGGTGGGGGTGGGTTTGGCTGGTTCCGTAGGCTGGGGTTTGGGTTTGGGCGGCGTGGCTACCAACGCGGGCGATCGCCTGGGGGGCGTGGCTTTGGGCTTTTGGGGCTTCGGTTTTGGGGGCTTGGGCTTGGCGTTTTTGGGTTTTTGAGGCTTCGGTTTTGGGGGGGCGGCGCTCAATTGGGAAACCTTAATCACTTCCTTGGGGGGCTGTTTTTCGGTTTCAGTGCGATCGGGTGTGGGCAACATCAACACCGCCACATGCAACCCGATCGCCACAAACAGCAATGGCCGATTGCACAGGTTCAGCAAATAGGGAATCGATCGCTGAATCTGTTTCCACTGGTTGGCAGCCCAGGGTAGGGAATCAAGTTTAAAGTTCAGCATTGGTGAAGAACCCATGGGAGGCGATCGTCCAAGTGAGTAATGGCAACCGGTCTAAATAGCAATCAAAATCAAAGCCAAAATCAAAGCCAAAATCAAAGTCAAGGCCAAAGTTAAAATCAAAGCCAAAATCAAAAGCAACGCCAATTAACAGTTCAGCAATGAATGCTAAAAATCTCAAAATTCTTTAGCCAACACTGCCCGATAAATAGGATTGGGTCAGTGGATCTTGTGGTTCAGCAAACAGCTTTGTCGTTTTTTGAAATTCCACAAGTTTTCCCAAATACATAAAAGCGGCATAGTCTGAAAACCGTGCTGCCTGCTGCAAGCTGTGGGTCACAATCAAGATCGTGACTTGGGCTTTCAGTTGCCGCATTAATTCTTCAATATGCGCCGTTGACATTGGATCCAACGCAGAGGTTGGCTCGTCAAATAACACTAAATCGGGGTTGGTTACGAGGGCACGAGCAATGCAAAGCCGCTGTTGTTGACCACCGGAAAGATTAAAAGCCGGCTCTTTTAGGCGATCTTTTACCTCATGCCAAAGGGCGGCTGATTTGAGGGCCGCTTCCACCTTTTCATCCAAGTCCGATCGCTGAGTTCGACCCTGAACCCGTAAACCGTAGGCTACATTTTCATAAACCGATTTTGGAAAAGGGTTCGGTTTCTGAAAAACCATCCCAATTCGCATCCGCACCTCGATCGGGTCAATGGTGGGACTGAGAATATTGTGTCGTTGATCTAAGAGAATTTCGCCCCGATAGCGATTGTTAGGATATAGATCATGCATTCGGTTAAAACACCGCAGCAAGGTTGTTTTGCCGCACCCCGAAGGCCCCATGAGGGCTGTAATTTGCCGATCGGGAATCGCAAGGTTGATATCTTTCAGCACCTGGGACTGGCCGTAGTAGAAATCAAGCGATCGCACTTCGGCTTTAATGGGAAATTGGCTATCAAGTCGCTGCATAGTCTGTGAACTGCTGGTTACCATTTGATTCCTTGACGCAGACGATAGCGGAGATAAATTGCAAGGCCATTCATCAGCAAAGTCATGGTCATTAACACTGTGCCTGCTGCTGCCGCGTTAACCTGAAATTCAGGATTGGGCCGAGAAACCCAATTGAACATTTGAATTGGCATCACGGTGAAGGGAGAATTCAACCATTCCCAGGACACAAAAGGTGGCTTGCCTTGAAAAGGAGACTCGGGCAAAAAGGCAATGAAGGTTAAAGCACCAATTGTGATCAAGCTAGAGGTTTCACCAATCGCCCGCGACAAACCAATGATCGTTCCCGTCAAAATGCCCCCGATCGAGTAGGGCAAAACATGGTGCCAAATCACTTGCCATTGGGTGGCTCCCACCGCATAGGCTGCCTCGCGAACCATTTGCGGAATCGATCGCAAGGACTCTCGCGTGGTCACAATTACGATCGGCAAAATCAACAGCGCCAGCGTGCAACCAGCCGTTAAAACACTACGCCCAAACTTGAATTCATAGACAAACACACCCAAGGCCAAGAGTCCATAAATAATGGAAGGAACTCCAGCCAAGTTGGTGACGTTTATCTCAATCAATTCTGACAGCCAATTTTTGCGAGCATATTCTTCCAAATAAATACCCGCTGCTACCCCGATCGGCACTGCCACAATGGCAGTCACCGAAATCACTAACAAACTGCCAACCCAAGCGGCTAAAATACCGGCGCGTTCTGGGCGGCGGCTGGCAAAAGCCGTGAAAAATTCCCAGGTACTGAGCCTTGGCCAGCCACTCATGGCCATATGAATAATCAAGGCTGCCAGGGTGAACAATGCCACCATAATTGCCACCAAACCCATCACCATAAAGCCCAGATTCAGCAGCTTGCGTTGATGGAGTTGGTGACCCAATTGGGGTGTAATGAGGTCTGAAAATTTGGCAGCTAACATCAGTAACGCTCGCGATAACGTTTTGTCAGTAAGTGACCAATAATGTTCAGGACAAGGGTTAAAAGAACCAGCGTTAATCCTGCGGCAAAAATGGTTTGATATTGCAAAGTGCCGTGGGGCAAATCGCCCATACTGACCTGCACAATGTAGGCGGTGATGGTGGCAGCTTGCTCAAAGGGATTGAAGGTGAGGGTGGGTTGCAACCCCGCCGCGATCGTCACGATCATCGTTTCCCCCAAGGCGCGGGATGTGCCCAAAATATAGGCGGACATAATCCCGGAAATAGCTGACGGAAACACCACTTTCAACGCCGTTTGTAGCTTGGTTGCCCCCATGGCATAGGATCCCTCGCGCAGGGTATTGGGCACGGCTTGCATGGCATCTTCACTGATGGAACTCACCAGCGGAATAATGGCTAATCCCATGACTGCGCCCGCGCTGATCATATTGAAACCAGGGAGCCAAGGAAGCACCTGTTGCAATAGGGGCGTGACTACCAACAGGGCAAAGTAGCCATAAACAACGCTGGGCACACCGGCTAATAATTCCAGCAGTGGTTTTAGAATTTCGCGCACCGTGGCGGGTGCAAATTCACTGGAATAAATGGCGATCGCAGTGCCGAAGGGAATGGCAATGAGCAAAGCCACAAAGGTGGTCGTTAAGGTTCCAGACAGCAGCGGCCAAATGCCATATTTAGGATCGCCAAACAGCGGTGTCCAGCGGGTTTCGGTAATGAATTCCCAAAGGGAAACTTGCTGAAAAAACTGTAGGGATTCACCCACCAAAACGTAAAGAATGCCGAGCAGGGTGGCGATCGAAGAGAGGGCCGCCAGCAACAGCAACAGTTCGATCGCCCGTTCAGTCCAGCGCTGTCGATCGCGCGATCGCCGCCAAGGGTTGAGGGGAGTTGAATCTCGCAAAGCCATAGGTCTTGATATCAAAGGAGCAAGCGATCGACCCCATCGGCAGACCGCTTGCCCCAGTTCATTCGGTTTGATTCGCTCAAGCACTGGGCCACCGTCGCGATCGACCCATAATCCCCAGTGGAGTTCGATCGATGCGCAGTTGCCCAGAGCCGCCTGCTATCTGGGCGATCGAGCCTACAGGCCCGCCCGCAACGGCTTGCGGCCCACTTCCCGTTGGCTCAAGCGTTGGGTTGCCGCTTGGTAGTCCGCATCCGGCAGCGGCACGTAGTCCACTTCCCGCACCAGACGAGTCGCATTCTTCAGGTAAAACTCCGAAAACTCGCGCACCTCCGCGCGATCGAGCGCCGACTTCTTCACGTAGATGTAGATGGGGCGCGACAGCGGCTTATAGGTTCCGTCATTCACCGTTGCTACGGCCGGCATCACAGCACCCTTGCCCGAGTCAATGGCCACCGCCTTCACGCGGCTCTTGTTCAGGTCATAGTAGGCGAAGCCGAAATAGCCCAAGGCGTTTTGATCGCGCGAAACGCCCTGCACCAAAACGTTGTCATCTTCGCTGGGCGTGTAGTCCGTGCGGCTCTTGTTGTCCTTGCCCAAAATCACTTCATTGAAGTAGTCAAACGTGCCCGAATCTGCACCGGGGCCAAACAGCGTGAACTTCACATCCGGCCAGCCGGGACGAACTTGGCTCCACTTCGTAATTTTTCCTTCCGCAGCCCCTTCCCACATCGCCTTCAATTCTGCGGTGGTCATGCTAGCGGCCCAAGTGTTGCGGGGGTTCACCACCACCGTCAGCGCATCGTAGGCAACTGGCAGTTCCACGTACTCAATTCCCTTGGCGGCGCAAGCCTGTTGCTCGCTTTCCTTAATCGGCCGCGATGCGTTGCTGATATCCAATTCACCGTTGCAGAACTTCTTGAAACCACCGCCGGTTCCCGAGATTCCAACCGTCACCCGCACCGCGCCCCGCTTGGAAGCTTGGAACTCTTCAGCCACCGCTTCCGTAATGGGGAACACCGTGCTCGACCCATCAATGGCGATCGTGTTGTTCTGGGACTGAGCGGCTTGGGTACCCCAGTTCGTAACAAATGCCAGCGCTGCCACTGCTCCGGCCAAAATCGCGCTCCGACGACGCAACTTCGTAGAGATCATAAACACTTCACTCCAGCACAAAGATTGATTACGAACACCAGCAACCCACCCCAAGACCCAGCCCGCAGCCGTCAGTCAATGTTCAAGCTCTGGCCCAATAGCGAAACCTTAAAACCATTGGCGATTGAAACTGCTGGCTCAGATCTTGGCCGCACTCAATTGGTGCGGAATTGATGCAGTCTTTTGTGTGATGCCAACAGAGCATCGACATTGCCTTGGGTTGGCTTGCGATTCATTGAAAATTTGCTGGCAATTGAATCACCGACTCAACACCTGTCTGCCTGAAGTGGGTGATCAAAAACAAACAAATTTCAAGAAGTTGTTAAAAAATTCCAACTTAGCAGCCTCATTATTTCGGAAATCGGTTATTGGAAGTCTGCTATTGAATTAAGAATGGGTTAAAGAAAATTTAAGCTCATTCTGGTTCGTCGTGAACTTCTAACAAAGTGACCAAAAATCGTGTAATTTCGCGTCTTACGCAAAAATTTAATTACATTTAAACTTTTCTTAATTTAAGCAAGATTGACTTTAGACAAGAGCAATCAAAAACAGCTTTGAACGCCTAAATGGATTGATTAAGGTGCTCAATCAACCCTCATTAGTTCTCAATAGTCACATTTCCAGCTAAAAATCTGCACGACCCAATAGAATCGCCTAAGTTAAGAGCATTTCACGGGCGACTGTCGAAGCAGATTCGAGGGCTTCTTTCAAAATCCTTCCGAAGCAAAGCACTTCTAAAGCTTCCATACAGCCCTTACTTCGATTACTAAGCACAGTCGTCCGTAGGGTGGGCAGTGCCCACCAAACCGTTGCTTTATGGCATCTGCAATATGGCGTGCCAATAATTCTAGGTAAAGGTTGTATGATTCTTAGAAAGCATTTTAGAAAGTATTTTTAAAAAGCATTCTAGAGAGCATCTTTTCAAGAATTTCTCTTCTAAGAATTGCTGAAAAATTGCAAGCCAATTTCAGAATTTAATTTAACTGTATTGGTAAAATTCAGATTAGTTCTGGCTCCTTTTGTTTTTTCTTCTTGCATTAATTTCCTGGTTTTTCTTGCATTGTATTGACGAGTTGATCAGTGAATTGATTGACCTGTGAATCAATGACACGAATGAACTGATAAATAATTGGTATTTTCTGATATTTTGTGATTGATTACGGACTCTGCCATCGCACTGAACCAATCAGGCGAAGGCCGTGAGTTAAGGGTGCGATCGAACCTTGCAGCTACCCGGGGATCGGTTAGGACATCGATCAACTGACCAAATCGACTAACCAATGGGATGCTTGGGACTGGTAGGGGCGATCGAGCGGGATCAATGGGAATCGGCAACGCTAGGTATCACAACGCTTTTGGGTTTTAGGGCGGCCATGTCTCAGGTTTTTGATTTGCTGGTGAAAGGGGGGCCGGTCATGTGGCCCCTGCTGGGAATGTCGATCGCGACGGTGGCCGTGACCCTGGAGCGGGCAGTGTTTTGGGTGCGGTTAATGGCCCAGGAAGATCGCATTGTCCATGATGTATTGGCGGCGGCAAAGTATAGCCTGGAGGATGCAGCGATCACGGCTCGCGAGGCCCAAACCCTCCCGATCGGGCGATTTTTGTTGGCTCCCTTGATGTTGAAACAAGCCACCCCGGAAACGTTTAATTTGGCGCTGGAAACGGCCGCCGAACGGGAGTTCGTGAAAATGCGACGGGGCGATAAATTGCTGGAGACGATCGTGGCCGTTGCCCCCCTGCTGGGACTGCTGGGAACGGTGACGGGGCTAATTGCCACCTTCAATAACTTGAACATTGGTGGCGGCGGCGACACCAAGGCCGCCACGGCCGCCGCAGCGGGGATCGGTGAAGCCCTGTTGACCACGGCCTTTGGCATGATTGTGGCGATTATGGCTTTGGTGGTGTTTCGGGTGTTGGTGGTGCTGCAATCTCAGCAAATTGACTACTTCACCGAGGTGGGCAGTCGCTTGGAGCTGATCTATCGCCAGGTTTGGTATGAACCCCTGTTCCCCACGCCAGACTTGCCCAGCGGTGGCGGTCGATCGCCCGGTGGGGAACGGCCAACCCATGGGTTTGACCCCTTGCCCTATGCCGATCGCCCGCCGTCGTTGGTGGATTAGGAGTGGATTAGGACAGGAAACCAGGCCCCATGCGACCCAAGACCCGATCGGCCAATCAGCTCCCAGATGTCAACCTCGTGCCGATGATGGACGTGTTGATGACGGTGCTCACGTTCTTTATTTTGGTGTCGATGACCCTGACCGGGGCGCAGATGCCCAACGTGCAGTTGCCCAAGGCCAAAACCTCAGCGGCGGCGACAGTTCCCAAGGATCCGCTGCTGGTGGGGCTAGACCAAAAAAAGCAGATTTTGCTGAATGACAAACCGGTGACCCCGGCGGAACTGGACCAAGCCGTGGCGGACTATTTTGCCAAACAGCCGGATGGGATGGTGGTGTTGAAGGCCGATCGCACCTTGCCGTTTCGATCGATTGAAGAAGTCTTGACGCGCCTGAAAGCTGTGGGGGGCGATCGGGTCGGTCTTTCCTTCGAGCAGGGTTAATCAACCGCCAGGCCGGTTAGTTCTTGTGGCCGTTGCCTGCCGCTGCCTTGTTCCTTTGGCGCTCATGCCCCCCTCAACCGGAGTGGATTCTCAACCATGCGATCGCGCAATCGACAGACTCACCACAAGCCCCCGGAAGTCAACCTTGTGCCGATGCTGGACGTGTTGATGACGGTGCTCACCTTTTTCATCATTTTGTCCATGGTGTTGGGCAGCCAAAACAGCCTGGAAGTGAACCTGCCCGCCAGCGGTGAGGATGCGCCTGCGGAACCCGACCAGGGGCCGCCGCCACCGCCCTTGTTGATTAAGCTGGATCGCCAGGGACAAACGGTGGTGCTCGATCGCGCCATTCCCAAGGATCAACTCAAGGCGGATATTCAGAACTACCTCAAGAATCCCAAGGGTGTGGTGTTAATTCAGCCCGATCGCAACTTGCCCTACGAAAAGGTGTTGCAGTTGGTCAGTGAGCTGCGGGCCGCCGGCCCCGATCGGGTCACCCTGGCGATCGGGGAAGAATGGGCAACGCCTGCGGAGAATGCCCCGGAAAGCGAAGCCGCATCGAATGCGGAAGCGGCCGCCCCGGCGGAAGATGCCACCAACGAAGCCACCAACGATGCCAACAACAACGAAGCCGCCGAGGCAGAAACAGCCCCAGCGGCTTCGACTCCCGGCCGAGTGCTCTCGGATGTGCCGGACGTAACGAACGATTAGGAGAATCGGCCCCTGGAGAATCGGCCCCTAACGTCGGGCCCCCAAGAACGAGGGCGTGAGGTTCAGGTTTTCGGGCCCCCAGGCGGGAAACCAATTGGCCAGCAGCCGTTGATAGAGCCAAGCGCCCCCCACCCGCATCATGATCGAGGGATGAAATAGAGCTTGGGGAGAGAGGATCATGTGCTGGATTTTCCAGACAGTTTCATGGATGTCCTTGTGGGCATCGGTGAGATGCAAAACTCGCTCCAGATAAGCTTGCATCCAGCGCGTAGGGCGATCGGGTCGCGGCCCTTCGGTGGCGGGCCAACGCAGGTCTTCCCCCGTGGCCATCAACCAAGGCAACTGAATCACGCGGGCCAACTCTTGCCGGAACAGGTGGGTAAATTGTCCCCAATCTAAGCCCAGTTCCGATTGGGCCCGATCGAGACAATCACCCAAGGTCACCGCGCCGAGTGCGGCCCCGGTCATGCCCTGGCCATAAATTGGGTTGAAGGTGCAAACCGCATCCCCCAACAGGGCCAGCCCGATCGGGAACGTGGCCAACTGTTCGTAATGTCGCCAGCGGTTAGCCGTGCCCCGATAGAGCTTGATGTCTGAAATCGGTTGCGCCGAGGCGATCGCCCGCGCAATGGCCGGATCCCGCAAGCTGCGAACAAAGGCCAGAAACCCTTCCTCATCGGCCGGGGGATAGTCGCCATTGGTTCCCGAAACCGTCACCACCCAGCGGTTACCCTCCACCGGATAGAGCACCCCGGCGCGGGGTTGGTGGGGCGGCTTGGCCCACAGCAAAATCGATTTCCAGGTGTTTTCCGGATCCTGGGCCACCTGGGCCAAATAGTCGGCGGGCATTTGATACCAACGGCTGGCGTAACCCAACTTGGCATCGATCGTCACTTCCGGAACGGAGCCATAGCCCAACTGTTGCAGCCAGCGGGGCATTTGGGAATTGCGTCCCATGGCATCCACCACCAATTGGGCCCCCAAGAGGGTTTCCGTGGCCAAGGTGCTCACCAGGTTTTGGGCAGAGTTCCCTTCTAGGCGCACTCCCGTCACCCGATCGCCCGCCACCACTAGCCCTTGAACCGCAACCCCCGACATAAAAATCACGTTGGGAATGGCCTGTAACCGTCGCCGCACCAAGTTTTCCAAGAGCGATCGGCTGCTGGTGCGGGTCACCAAATCCGATGAAACCCGTGGATTCCAACTGCCGAGGCCCATCATGGCGCAGTCGGCTGTCCAGTTCACTTCCACTGCTCCGGATGTGGCCAAATCATTGGCGAATCCAGGAAAGAGCGATTCCAAAATCTGCTGTCCCCGCGCCAACAGCACATGCACATGGTCAGCCTGGGGCGTGCCAGGGCGGCGATTGCACCAGGTTTCGTCCGGGGTTTCGGGTCGTTCCCAGGGGGTGGGCAGGGGATCCCGTTCCAAAACCAAGACGGTTTGGAAGCGATCGGCCAAAACTCGGGCGGCCAACAGACCCGCCAAACTTCCTCCGAGGACAATGGCGCGATCGGGCTGCGAGTGGGTGGCCGCCGCCTGATCCATCACCGGATTCATCCACAATTGGCTATGGGCTGTAATCGATCGAAGAGTAGACAACAGCATCGGACGCACTCGCAGGGTGTAAAGCAGCGTTGCAATACACTTCGCAAAATCAAGTGCCCAATCCGGAGTTTCTCTGCTGTTCAGCCAATCCACAAACTGGAATGCGCATCTGATCAACTGCGGTATTAAAATCGGCCTAGACCCGCCATGCAAACCATGCAAACCCTGTCTCCTTCGCCTGCCCCGCTCGCTTTTCGATCGAGCCGTCCCGTTGTGGCCGCCATCGACATCGGCACAAACTCCATTCACATGGCCATTGTGCAGGTGGATCCCAGTTTGCCCGCCTTCGACATCATTTCCCGCGAGAAAAGTACGGTGCGGTTGGGTGAGCGCGATCCCAAAACCGGTGATTTGACAGAGGCAGCCATGGATCGGGCGATCGCTGCCCTGCAACGGTGCTATGACCTGGCCCTGAGCCTGCAAGTGGATGAAGTGATTGCCGTGGCCACCAGTGCCGTGCGGGAAGCTCCCAACGGCCGAGACTTTTTGCGACGGGTGGCGCGGGATGTGGGCATGAAGGTGAATGCGATCGCCGGGCCCGAAGAAGCCCGCCGCATTTATCTAGGGGTGTTGTCGGCCATGGAGTTAGATGGCAAGCCCCACGCCATCATCGACATTGGCGGTGGCTCCACGGAGTTGATTTTGGGGGATGGGCGTGAACCCCTTTACCTGAGCAGCACCAAGGTGGGGGCCGTGCGGCTCACCACGGAATTTGTCCGCACCGACCCGATCACGGACATGGACTATGAGGCGCTGCGGGCCTATGCCCGGGGCATGTTGGAGCGGGCGGTGGAAGAATTGCATGGGGAACTGGTCAAACATCCCCTCGCAGATCAACTGACCCTGGTGGGCACGTCGGGCACGGCAGAATGCTTGGCGGCCATCCATGCGGCGGACAGCACGGGCTATGTTCCCTCCCCGTTGCAGGGCTGTGAGTTGCCGTTGGCGGCCTTGCGAGAATGGGTCGATCGACTGCGCCGCATGGACATTGAGGAGCGATCGACCCTGCCGGAAATGAGCGATCGGCGGGCGGAAATTATCCTGGCCGGAGCCGTGGTGTTGCAAGAGGCTATGGATCTGTTGGGAGTCGATCGACTGGTGGTGTGCGAGCGATCGCTCCGGGAAGGCGTAATCGTTGACTGGATGTTGCAGCACCAACTGATTGACGATCGCCTGCGGTTCCAAAGCTCCGTGCGCGAACGCAGCGTTCTGGCGTTGGCCAAAAAATATCAGGTGAACCTGCCTTCCGCCGAGCATGTGGCCGCCATGGCCCTCACCCTGTTTGACCAAACCCAAGGGCTATTGCACAACTGGGATGACAATAGCCGCGAGTTGCTGTGGGCCGCCGCCGTCCTGCACCAATGCGGCCATCACGTGGGCCATGATGCCCACCACAAGCACGCCTATTACCTGATCCGCCACGGGCAACTGCTGGGCTACACGGAAACGGAAATTGAAGTGATTGCCAACCTGGCCCGCTACCACCGCAAGAGCGCTCCCAAAAAACGACACGAGGGCTATCAGGCCCTGGCTGGCAAGCGCTATCGGCAAATGGTGGACGAGCTGAGCGCCATTTTGCGCCTGGCCGCAGCCCTCGATCGCCGTCAAATTCAAGCGGTGCGCCGGGTGCAATGCCAGTTTCGGCCCCCCAGTCGCGAATTTCGATTGTTGTTGGAACCGGCCGATCGCCACGATGACTGCGCGATCGAGCGGTGGAGTCTGGACTGTGAATGTCCCATTTTCGAGACCCAATTCAGCGTGGATCTGGTGACGATCATGGAACCCAGCGGTTGCTAGCCCTGGAGCCGCTGCAACCTATCCAACTGACCGACCGACCAACTGACTAATCCAACTGACCAACCAACTAACCGACTAACCGAAAAAAACAACAGTAAAACCCTAAAACGCAAATCCCTCGGGATCCGGCAGCGGCGGCCCCAAATCATCCTCACCATCCACCGGGGCATTATTCTCGCCGGCCCCTTCGCCGCTGGCCAGCATCGTTTCCTCCGCCGCCAACTTCTCCGCCAGCGGCACGGATAACGCATCCTTGTAGCGCAAGCTGGAATCCGTTTCCTCGGGAATCGGCATGGCTTGGAGTTGGGCAATCAAATCGGCCGGGGCCGAATTCACCGTTTGGGAGCTGTAGCAGATAAAGAAATCAAACGAAAAGCCCCCCAACCGCAGTCGATCGCCATCCCGCAACCGGTGGCGACCCCGCACCAGCCGACCGTTAATGAACGAGCCGTTGGTGCTGCCCAAATCCACCAAATAAAAACCCCGGCGCGGAATGTATTGAATTACTGCGTGACGACGGGAAAGACGCTGATCGGGAATCGGCAATGCTGCTTGGGGATCGCGCCCCATCATCCAAATCATTTGGTATTGCAGCAGGGATTGGCTTTTGCCATTAATCAGGTTGGAAATCAGATAGGCCTGCTGACCGCGCACCATGCCCTGGACATAACGGCTGCTGCGGAGGTGTTCACCCACCTGTTGCTGATCCGCATCCAGCAGCTCATCAAAGAAGTCGCGATGGTTGTTGTAAAGCTTTAGAAACAGCTCATAGGCTTGCTCTCGATGCTCGTCAGCATCGATCGGGGGGCGATCGGGAGTGCGAGGATCGACAGCGCGGGGGTTCATAGGGGCAGGATGTTAAAACGCAATCAACCGCGAAGCGCAGAGGTTGAGGTAGACACTTGACACCCTCCTCAGCTTAGGGGCATGAGGATTCCAACGATACACACAACCACCCCCGAGTTGCCACCTGCATTTTGAGCGACCGAGTAATTACTGAGTCATGGCTGCGTGCTGACTGGGCGATCGCGCAGGTCGGCCACCGGTCTTGATGGCGCACTGGGGGAAATTGGACTCATCCATGGTGCAACGTTTGCATGGTGCAACGTTGGCAATGTCCCAGCGTACCGGCCACCAAGCGCGGTTTGCTGTTTAACCTTAGCCCACCAACATCTGGGTTGAAGCGTTTGGAGCCGTTGTGCCCATGACGGGGGATTGGGGAACGGAACGATCGGCTAATGGGGAATTTTCAGAAACCTTCAGCAGTTTGGCCAGTTCCTGGAGCTGCCCGATCGCCTCAGCCCCTTCAATTTTCATGAGTTCGCGATCATCGCGCATCTCCGTCCAGGTAATTCCATAGTCGGATACCAGGAACCGGATCAGGTGATTATCGCCGAGACTAACCATAAACGATGCGCTGTTCATGCGATCGCCACAGGTATAGCACGAGGCCAAATAGCCCCGGCGTTCTAGAACATTGGCCAAGGCCTGCAGGCTCATGACGAGATCCCTGACAAACTGGCGATGTTGCTCGGCAAGTCTGAGAAACACGGCTTACCCTCGATCTTCTGGTTTCATTGTAGAGGCTGATTACGATTTTTATAGTCTCTTAAGAATTTCAGCAAGCAATCAACGGATTGATTGGTTTCGCTGATTCGATTGATGTGATGCTTGGGGCGATCGCCCTGGGCTGCCCCTTAACAATGGAAGGCGACAAAGGCCCTAGTCTGCCCAATGCTGGGTTTGGGATGGTTATCCCTAGTGCAAGGGCGGCATCGGTGACCTGTAAACTGCTGGCAAGATCCCACTAATCTGTGTCACCAGTCCGTATGAAAGAACACAGTGCTTCGAGTGGTTTCGGGATCAAACTTTGGCCAGCATTGAGCAGATTTTCCTGAAAAATCACTGAAGAAACGCTCATCAATTTCCAAGGATCCTGGAGCTTGGGCCCTTAGAAATTGCCCCTGAAAACCCTGATCCAAACTTTTGGCTACGTTGTTCGGATTGTTACATTGACCGTCCCCGGGGAATGGATGATCGGGATGGCAGGTCAGGGGGTGAATGGCAGTGGATGCGGAACTGCCTGGGGGTTTCTTCGCAACGGATTGGCGCGGATCTTGGCACGGATGTTTTAAGCCAAGGAAGCGCTCAAAGTCCGACATGATGGGGACTATTGCGATCTTCCCATGGTTTGATTCGGATCCGGGGGGATAGGAACAACCGTTGAGAATTCTTAGGATTCGATCGCAACAGGTCACAGGGGGCCGGTTGCCCAATTGAGCAGAGCAGACGCTTCCCAAAGATTTCCCAAGGGTATCAATAATGGCGCGATGATGGCGCGATTATTGGACGATCGCCCCACTGATTTTAGTTAACCTGCCACCAGCCAAAGGCCGGCCCCACAAATCGAATGGTGAGCCAAGCGGCCAACAGCGTGCCGATCCCAATCCAAGCCCCGCGACTGGTGATCTTCACGAACCGATCGGCTTGCTGTTTGGTAATTGGCACGTTGGGCAAAATCGTTTCTTGAGCCTTGCCGTAGTCGTCCCCAAGGAGGGATTTGCGGCGTTTGGATTCACCCATTGTTCATCTCCACCCAGTTTTTTTGTAGATAAAGGATATCTGTTAATTAACCCTGAAACGATCGCGAAATGGTTGGGCTGGCAGTTCGATTGGGGAGCAGAGCGATCAAAAATTCGCCCGATCGCCCCCGAGGGAAATGAGCTTAGACGAACATTTCGCAAGAATTCTTCAACTTTGGATTCAGATTTCTAGCCCGTCGGCGCTGCCCTGGAAATTTCTGGACATTTCTGGAAATTTAAAGCCAACGGGGTTCGAGGTCGTTCATCCGCTCCACGGGATCCAAGGCCGCCAGCACCTGGGAGCCATAGCTGCGGCGCACCACCCGAGTGTCCAGCAGGGCCAACAGCGGGGGCGCATTGGGATCAGGGGTCGATCGCTCCCGCAATGGGGCGATCGACCGTTGTAGATCGCTAAGGGCCGAGGGCAACAGATACCAGCGAAACCAGTCCCGACGCTGGCGCTTGTAGGCGCTGACCCGGGCGGCCACCAGGGGATCTTCGAGGGAGGGAATGGGCAAAGCCGCAATCACCAGCAGGTGGGGAGCGGGCAGCCGATCGCTGTGGTTGCGCCAAAAGTCCCACCCGGTGACCAAAATGCCGTTGTCATCGGGGGCGGTGCGTTCCAGTTGGACGCGGGAGCCAAATTCCGCCGCCAGTTGAGCCGCCAGCCGGCCCTTGAGGGGCACATCCCCCACCAACACCACGGTGAAGCCGGTGGGCCCTTGCCAAGCCAACAGGGCATAGAGCTGCTGAATCAGGGCCGCCTGAAATTGCGGGGTGTTGGGGAGGGGCAACTGCTCGGGTAAATAGAACCCGATCGCCTCTTGCTGTCGATCGGGCGTGAATTTCAAGCAGGTCAGCCGCTGCTCATCGCCGTTGTCCAGCCCCAACCGCGCTTGATATAAGGGAGCTTCCACTTCCAAATCCAGGAAGCTGCCAATCAGGGCGATCGGCTGGGCTTGCCAGAGAGGGCGCAAGATTTCGGCCACGTCGATCGGTTGGCATTGCAGGTGAAATTGCCCCGTTTGGCGATCGGGCTGGGCCAGGATCGGCCATTGCTGGTCTCCGGCCCGGTGCAGCAGCGTTCGCCACAGGGGCGGCAGTTGAACCGCTAATAATCGCAATGTTTGCAGCAAGGCCGCCGCTTCCGGCTCATCCAACAGCCAAGCGCCGTAGGGATTGGGGGGATGTTGCAGCAGTCCATGGGCGATCGCCACTTCCAAGTCATGGATGACCTGGGCGCGATCGGGACAGGCCAAACGCCACCGATGCCAATCGGCCGGGCTAATGTCCAGTCGCAGGGTTTCTTGCGTCCAGCGCTCCAGATCATCGGCCCCATCAATCAGGGTGGGCAGGCCGGCCAAGCGCGATCGCTGGCCCGACAGTTCCAGGCGATCGGCCAGCCATTGACTGGGGGACAAAATCCAGAGACCCGGTTGATCGGCCCGCAAGGTGGCCGCCAGGGCCTGCGCGGCTTCCGGGGGCTGATCAACCAGGCAATGCACCGGAGGCAAGGGGAGATCGCTCTGGGCCAGCCACAACCGCAACCGAGCCAAGTCCACTTCTAAAAGCCGCTGTTGCACCGCCGGGGGAACCACCAACACCACCGCCTGCTCGCAGAGCAGGGCCGGAGCCAGATAGCTGAGGCGATGGCGGCCGGCGGCCACGGCCGTGCCCCCTTGGATCAGGGAACTGCGGCCCGATCGCAAGACCCGCGCCACCAACCGCGCCAGGGTTAGGTGATGCAGCCAGGGGCGATCGCCACAGGCCCGCAAAAATGCGCGTAACTGTTGGTGGACTTCAACTTCCAGCATTCTCAGCTCCCACGACCCAGGGCGGGCATCTTCACCCCCCAAGGATGCAACTAGGGGGAATTTGACTGAGCTAGGCCAACGAAGGCGACAAAAATGGGGCGATCGAACCGCCCCATGCTCAGTGTATTGAGTGTATCGAAACTTTCCTAAGCGCCTCGATTCAGGGCCGCTTCCACTTGCCGGAACTCAGTTTCCAAACGCTTTTGTAACTTTTCAGGCACGGGGCGGTTGGGATAGGCCGAATAGTGGGCCGCCAGCGAATTCAAAGCCGTGCGCATGGTGGTGTAGGAATTTAGCCCAGCCACGCGGGTATCCCGGCGGTAGTGGGAAGCATAGGAATTGATTTTGGCGCGAGCATCGGCTTGGGCTGCTCGTTTTGCGGGATCGCTATCGGCCATGGTGATGGCATTCCGCAGGCTGCCGACCAAGGCGAGGGTATCAGCTTGGTAGTTGCCGCTGATGCCGTTGGCCGAGTCACCCGCCGCACAGCCCGTTAGGCCGATCGACACCACCATCACCAGCGCCAGTAGCCCAGAGAGAAATCGCTTCATAAAACGTTAAAAACCTGCTAGTGCTTTTAATGCCAAGACTTTGAGCCACGGGCTGAATCGATGGTAGCCATTGCCACAGACCGAGCGCTTGACAAACTAAGCCCTATCCTACCGTGCTGGATGGCCAGCCCGATCGCCCCATCGAGGCGATCGCCCCGGAGGGCCAAGGGTGGGCAGCGAATCAACCGTGTACAATTTGGAGTCACCCGTGGCCTGTTTTCCGCCACTCGGGAAGGACATCGGCTGTCCTGTGCTGATGACCGGCTCCGAATATGGATCTGGCGCAATGGATCTGGTGGTGGATGGGGCCGTTGGGGGTTCTTTGGGTTTCTTTGTTGGAGGAGTCAGCCGTGGTTCAAGCGCTTCCGTCTTCGGTTCGATCGGCCACCCCTTGGCAGCCGTCTGCTGTGTCTGAGGGTCTCACGGGTGCGGTGCTCGGCCAGTGGTTAGATCAATTAGCCGATCGAGTCATTGCAGGCGAGGCGATCGATCGAGCCACGGCCCTGATCCTGACCCAAATTGATGATCAGGCAGATATTTTGGCCCTTTGTGCCGCCGCCGATCGCGTGCGCCAAGCCCGCTGCGGCAACGTGGTTGATCTGTGCAGCATCGGCAACGTGAAATCCGGTTCCTGCTCGGAAAATTGCTCCTTCTGTGCCCAGTCGGCTCATCACCCCGGTCAGGAGTCCCCGATCTATGGTTTGCGGACTCCCGAGGAAATTTTGGCCCAAGCCAAGGCCGCCGAAGCCGCCGGAGCCAAGCGCTTTTGTCTGGTGAGCCAAGGGCGCGGCCCCAAGTATGGCGGTCGCCAGGAAAGCGAATTTGAACAAATTCTGGAAACGGTGCGGCAAATTATTGCGGAAACCAACATCAAGCCCTGCTGCGCCTTGGGCGAAGTGAATGCGGATCAGGCCCAAGCCCTCAAGGAAGCGGGTGTGACGCGCTATAACCACAACCTGGAAGCGTCGGAGGCCTTTTTCCCGAACGTGGCCACCACCCATAGCTGGCAAGACCGCGTTGCCACCATCAAAACCCTGAAAGCGGCGGGCATCCAAGCCTGCACCGGGGGCATTTTGGGCATGGGCGAAACCTGGGCAGACCGGGTGGATTTGGCCCTGGCGCTGCGGGATTTGGAGGTGGAATCAATTCCGCTGAACCTGCTGAACCCCCGAGCTGGCACGCCCATGGGCGATCGCCCCAAGCTGGATCCCTACGAAGCGGCCAAGGCGATCGCCATTTTCCGGATGATTTTGCCCGATCGCATCCTGCGCTATGCGGGTGGCCGAGAAGTGGTGATGGGTGAGCTGCAAGCCCTGGGTCTGAAAGCCGGGTTGAACGCCATGCTGATTGGCCATTACCTGACCACCATGGGCCAACCCCCCGAGAAGGATCATGAAATGTTGGCGGAATTGGGCCTGGTGGGTGGCGAAGCGCCCGTCGTTGGCGCAACGGCCGCAACGATTTAAATGAACGATCGGGTTAAGTGAACGATCGGGAGTGCGATCGCCCGGAGGGTGACCCCGGCGGTTGCGCTCCCTTGGGCGTTAATGGGGTATTCATAGGGCGTTGATGGGGCGTTAATGGGGCGTTAATGGGGCGATCGTCATGCGCCTAGAAACCTTGCTGTGGGCGGCCATCGGGGTCTTACTCTCGATCGCCGCCTCCTTTGTGGAAGTCTTCGTGCCCACGGCTCCTTGGGATTGGCTCCAAGAGGGGGTGCGGGTGGTGTCTTTGGGCACGCGCTACCAAGTGGCGGCATTGCTGCTGGTGGCCTGCTTGGGTGGGGGCACGGCGGCGGCCCTCTCGCAAATTGCCTACCTGCTGTTGGGGTTGGCGGGGTTGCCCATCTTTGAAGGGGGCGGCGGTTGGCAATATATCCAAGAACCCAGCTTTGGCTATCTCTTGGGCTTTGTGCCGGCCGGTTGGCTCTGCGGGCGCTGGGCCTTTTTGGGGCCGCCCAAGGTGGAGCAGTTGGCGATCGGCTGTGCGATCGGGTTGGTGGTGCTCCATGGGGTGGGGCTGTTGTATGCCATGGCCCTGCGAGCCAACGAATTTGAGGCGATCGCCACCACCTACTCCCAAGCGGTTTTGCCGGGGCAACTGGTGGCCGCCTGTGCCGCCGCCACGATCGCTTCAGTTTTTCGACATCTCGTGTTCTACTGAAAGTTGGCGATCCTGCGGGCATCCCATCACCCCCAGAGAACCGCCACCGTTGAATTTTGTGGATAGTCCGGTGCCAGAGTCTCGATCCAAACCGATTCCCGCCTGGGCCAAATCCTGTGGCCGCCTGGTCTCCAAGAATGGCTGGTTTTGGGTGGTGGCCGTTGCCAGCGTCGGGGTCGATCGCATCACCAAAGCCTGGGTCGCCAGCACCTTCGCCCTCACGATTCCGCCCCAGACCATCCCGCTGATCCCCGGTTGGTTTCACTTCACCTACGTGGTCAACTCCGGCGCGGCCTTCAGCCTGTTCCAGGGCAGCGGCTGGCTGCGGTGGCTCTCGTTGGCGGTCAGTGCGGCCCTGATGGCCCTGGCCCTGGGCAGCCCGCGCATGAACCGCTGGGAACAGTGGGGCTATGGGTTCGTGCTGGGGGGCGCATTGGGCAACGGAATCGATCGCTTTGCCCTGGGCCATGTGATTGATTTTCTGGATTTCCGGCTGATTCGGTTCCCGGTGTTTAACCTGGCGGATGTGTCGATTAATGTGGGCATCATTTGTCTGTTGATTGCCATGTTGCAACGACCCGATCGCCCCAACACCGCCGACTAAGGAACTGGCTAATGGCCTCCCCTATCCGTCTTTGCGGGGACAGATCATGGCCCCAGGGCAGCGCTTGGGTCGCTGATTGGGTCACCCTGCCCCCGTCTGGTCGTCTGCGCCGCTGGCCGTTGCTCCGTTTGTTTTTTAATCGCTCTCAGGATCTTTCATTTAGGCTCAGGCCCATGCTCAAGGCATTCCAGACCCTCCAAACCCTTTTTCAAACCTTCTTTCAAACCCTGGCCCATTGGTTGTTTCGGGCATCCTCCCTGCGCTTTTGGGCCGGAGCCGGAGCCTTAGCCCTGTCCACCACCGTCTTCTTGGTGGCTTGCCAGCCGATCGCCCTGTCCGCTGGGGGCAATGTGGATGCGGACTTTGAAGCCAAAGTGCTGGACGTGATCCGCAAAAATCCGCAAGTGATTTTGGAATCTGTGGCGGACTATAACCAACAGCAGTCCCAAAAGCAGCGGGAATTGCGGCAAAACTTCGCCCGCGATGCCAAATCTGACCCGAAAAAGGTGATTGGCAATTCTCCCACCCTTGGCAAGGGACGGGTGCTGTTGGTGGAGTTTTCCGATTTTCAATGTCCCTACTGCGGTCGGGCCTTGGCTCCCCTGAAGCAGTTCATGGAGGACTATCAAGATCGGGTGATTCTGACCTTTAAGCATTTCCCCCTCACCAGCATCCATCCCCAGGCGGTTCCCGCTGCCCAGGCCGCTTGGGCTGCCCAGCAACAGGGTAAGTTCTGGGAATATCACGATGAACTGTTTGCCAACCAATCGCGCTTGGCCGATGGCTTGTATGGGGAATTGGCTAAGAAGTTGGGATTGGATTTGAACCGATTTGAGCGCGATCGCAACAGCGAGGCGGCCAAAAAAGCCGTGACCGCCGATGCTGAGTTGGCAGAAAGCTTGGGTTTGGAAGGCACTCCCACCTTTTTGATGGCCGGTGAACCGGTGCAGGGTGCGCCCAGTCCTGAGGCGTTCAAGGCCGCCTTTGAGCGGGCCAGCAAGTAAATGAGACCGTGGGAACTGGGGGGCGCTTCCCAACTGATGGTGGGGGCGATCGCGCCGTTGCTATGGGCGGGGGTGGCGATCGCCCAGCCGGCCCCCAGTTCCTCGGAATTACGGTTGGTTTATCCGCCGGAGGGTCATCAAACCTCGAGCGATCGCATCTTTTTTCTAGGCACTGCGCCACCCACCGGTTCGGTCACGATCAATGGCCAAGGGGTGAATCGCAGTGCCTTTGGGCATTTTGCCCCCAGTTTTCCGCTGCAACTGGGCCCCAACCGATTTGAAATCCGCTGGGGCGATCGCACGGAAATTCGCACGATCACCCGCATTTCCAATCAGCCGTTGTTGAGCACACCCCTGGCCACCCTGGAGCCGATGGCCGATTGGGGCTGGCCGATCGGGGAGCCAATTTGCCTGCGGGTGACGGGGCGGCCCAACTTGACCATTGATGCGCGGGTGGCGGAACGGACGTTTCCGATGTTGCCCCGCCCATCCGCTGGATCGCCGTTACCCAATTCTTCGGTACTGACGGGCAGCGATCCCCCGCCACCATCGTTGACCACCTATGAGGGCTGCTTCACGCCCGATCGCCCCGATGATTGGGGTCAGGTGCGGTTTTACATCGATGGCGAAATGCCCATGACCCCTCGCGGTCGAATCACCATTTGGCCGCGCGATCGACGCGATCGGGCCCGGGTGACGGTTCCTTGGGGCGTGGCGCGCACGGGCCCCAGCACTGACCACAGCCGCCTCACCCCCTTGCCCCAAGGCAGCCAAGCCACCATCACCGGCCGCCAGGGCGATTGGTTGCGCCTTGGCTATGGGGCTTGGATCCAGGCCAGTGAAGTGGCGATCGAACCCAGCTCCACTCCCCTGCAAGCGGTGGTGCAAGGGATTCGGGCCCAAAATCAGGGAACGGCCGTGGAAGTGCAGTTGCCCCTGAGCGAGCCGGTGCCCGTGGAAGTGCGCCAAGAGAATCAAGACTTGGTGCTGACGCTGCATCAGGCGATCGCCCAAACCGATACCGTCTTTTTGCAACGCAACCCGGCCATCAGTCAGCTTACTTGGCAGGTGTTGCCGGGAAATCGTCTGGAATATCGGGCCCGGCTCGCCACCGCCCAGGCTTGGGGCTGGACTCTGCGCTACGAAGGGAACACCTTGATCTGGCGAATTAAGCATCCGCCCGTGCGATCGGGGCGATCGCCCCTTTCGGGGATCACGATTTTGCTGGATCCGGGCCATGGGGGCCGGGAGCCGGGCGCGATTAATGCGGCCGGCATCCCCGAAAAGACTCCCAACTTGCAAACCAGCCTGAAACTGCAAGCGGCCTTGGAGCGACGCGGGGCGCGGGTGGTACTGACTCGATCGACCGATCAAGATTTGCCCATTCCCGATCGCCTGGCCCAAATTGCCGAACTGGAACCGACGATCGCCCTCTCGGTGCACTACAACGCCTTGCCCGACGATGGCAACGCCGAAACCACCCAAGGGATCGGCATGTTTTGGTATCACGCCCAAGCCCAGGACTTGGCGCAGTTTTTGCATGACGAGCTGACCCGCCGACTTGATCGCCCGTCCTATGGTGTGTTTTGGGGCAACCTGGCCCTGGCTCGCCCCACGATCGCCCCCTCCGTGTTGATGGAACTGGGCTTTATGAGCCACCCCACCGAATCCGAGTGGATTACCAATCCAGCCGAGCAGGATCGGTTGGCAGAGGCGATCGCCGCGAGCTTAGAAACCTGGTTCGATCGCCTCGCACCGAACTGAGCGAAGATCCGTCAGTCATCACTCGTCGTTCATCTCCGCAAGCTAGGCGGGTGCGATCGCCCCTGGGGTCTTGACGATGGTTGGGGAATTGTTCAAACTATTGAGTAAGTAAGTGCTTACTTTTTATGCCTCGCCCACCCAAAATCACCAACGAAGCTATCTTGACTGCCGCTCGTCAGGTGTTTTTGGAGCAAGGCGTGAAGGCTTCAACGGTGGAAATTGCCCGACGCGCTGGCATTTCGGAAGCCTCGGTGTTTAAACGGTTTCCTACCAAGCAAGCCCTGTTTTTTGCCGCCATGGGGGTGACTGAAACGCCCGACTGGGTGAAGCGCTTGTCCGATCGCCAGCCCACCGCCAACATCAAAGCCGAGTTGACGGAAATCTGTGGCGAAATGTTGGCGTTCTATCAAGAAGGCTTGCCACGGGTGTTCATGATGATGGCGCAAAAAAAAATGCCTCATCCGCCCCACTCCCCCAACTCACTACCGCCCCCGGCACGCGATAGCTACATGCTGGCGGCGTTTTTGGAGCGGGCCGTGGCGAGGGGCTGGTTGCGGACGATCGACTCGATGGCGCTGGCTCACCTGCTCGTGGGCAGCATCATCAACTATGTCATTGCCCATGAACTACCCCCGATGGCTCAGTCGCTGCCACAGATGCCACCCCTTGCACAAGGGCCCAAAATCCGACCAGAACCCCAACCACTCGAGGTGAAGCCAAACAGCCGGATTGAACCATCGCAGTTTGTGGCCAGTCTAATTGACATCCTGTGGGCGGGCATCACACCAGAGAGCCCACCAACGAGCTAAGAGGAGGGCGATCGCGTTTTCGGCTTCCGATCGCCACCCCATCTTGGGCAAGGAATTGAGCATTTTCAAGGCAATTTTTTTTGCTCAATTAATAAGTAAGTACTAACTTTTGATGAACGTCCGTCCCCGACCAACCGCTCAAAACGCTTTGCGATCGCGCTTAATCCCAAGGCGATCGCTCAAGGATTCCGCCACGATCGCTCCATCTACTCCTTGACGATTCAAGGCCGTGATTTAGGCCGGCCCTCAGACAGTCCCCCAGCACTTATCTGGAGAACCCGATTGTGTCCAACGTTTTATCCAATCTCCGTTCTAGACTTGTTCGGCTGTCCGGCGCTGCCAACCTCCTTGGCAACCAGCCCACCGCCACGCCTCAGCCCACTGATCGCGGGCGCTGGCTCAAGTGGGGGCTGCCGCTTGTGCCGCTGCTGCTGTTTGGTGGGGGAAATGTGGCGGCTCAACTGACGGGGGGTGCGCGCTCAACCACAGTGATGTTGACGCAGCCGGTGCGCCGCCAAACCGTGACCGTGACGATCGCCGCCAATGGGACGATCGCGGCGGAGCGATCGATTAACCTCGGCCCCAAAACGGCAGGCATTGTCAAAGCGCTGCTGGTGAAGGAGGGCGATCGGGTGCGTCAGGGCCAAGTGATCGCTTTCATGGACGATGCGGATTTACAAGGCCAGCTCATGCAGCGCCAGGGTCAGCTCGCCCAGCAGCAAGCGAACTTGGCGCGGTTATTGGCGGGCAATCGCCCCCAAGACATTGCCCAAGCGGAGGCCCAACTGGCAGAGCGTCAGGCCCAGCTACAAATGTTGCGATCGGGGAATCGCCCCCAGGAAATTGCCCAGGCGGTGGCGCGATCGCAGCAAGCCCAAGCCACCCTCAAGCAGCGCGAGTCCGACTACCAGCGCTATCAGGAACTCTTTCAGGATGGGGCGATTTCGGCTCAGACCCTCGACCAAAAACGCACGGACTATGAGGTGGCGCAACGACAGGCGATCGAGGCGGCCCAAGCCCTGGCACTCCAGCAGGCCGGCAATCGCCAAGAGGACATCGCCCAAGCGATCGCCCGCGTGCGTCAACAGCAACAAGCCGTTGCGCTGCTCAAAGCGGGCAGCCGTGTGGAAGATATTGCCCAAGCCAAGGCCCAAGTGCAGTCGGCGCGCGGCGATTTGCGATCGATTCAAACCCAACTGCAAGACACCAAAATCACCGCTCCCTTTGATGGAATTGTGATTAAGAAATATGCCGACGTGGGTTCGTTCGTTAGCCCATCGGTCGCGGGCGGCAGCGAATCGGCCTCTTCTTCTTCAATTTTGATTTTGGCCAGCGATCGCCAAGAAGTGGTGGTGAATTTAGCGGAGGCGCAAATTCGGAATATTCGCCTCAATCAGCCTGTGAGTATTCAAGTCGATGCCTTTCCTGGTCAAAAATTTCGGGGTCGCGTTGCTCGAATTGCCCCGAAGGCAACGGTCTCGCAAAATGTGACGAGCTTTGAAGTTTACATTGCGATCGATGATGCCCGATCGAACCAGTTAAAAGCAGGCATGAATGTCGAAGCAGAATTTGAAATTGGGCAACTTGCCAGTGCTTTACTCGTGCCTAATGCGGCTGTGGTACGCCGAGCGGAGGGTGAAGGTGTCTATATTTTAGGAGCCGATCGTAACCCGGTTTTTCGCAAGATTGAAACGGGTTTGACAGTCGAAGGCTCCACCGAAGTGAAGACCGGGTTACAGGGCAATGAGCAAGTCTTAGTCAGCCCGCCCAGCAATTTGGATTCTGGCTCAAAAGGTTTCAGTATTCTGCCCAAAGCCCCACCGCCTCCCTAGGATTTTTGGCTGCAATTTTGACTGCTGAAATTCGGTCGGTCTGAACTAACCGATCGGGACTGATCCTATCCAATGGCTGGTGAATGTTGCCATGACCCAAGCAAAGCCTAATCGCTTCACAATTTCGGCGATCGACATCATGGAAATGGCGATCGAATCCCTCTGGAATAACAAGCTCCGCAGCGCCTTAACCATGTTGGGGGTGATTATTGGGATTTCATCGGTGATTTCCATTACCTCGATCGGGCAGGGCGTGCAAAAGTCCACGGAAGACAGCATTCGCGGCCTCGGCACCGATGTGTTGCAAGTGATGTCTGGTTCGGCGAAAAGTGGTGGCGTGGTGCAAGCCATGGGATCGGTGAGCACCCTCACCTGGGAAGATGCCAAGGCGATCGCCCAGCAAGCCCCCTCAGCCACCGTCGTTGCAGCTTATTTACAACGGCCTGTGCAGGTGGTTTTCAATCAAACCAACACCTCCACCACAGCCTATGGCGCAGATTTGAGCTTTCCAGATGCGCGCAATACCTATCCGCAAGTGGGACGTTTTTTCCGCCAATCGGAACTCGATGAAACGGCTTCAGTGGTGGTGATTGGCCCCACAGTGCAGCGGAATTTGTTTCCGGCGGATATCGATCCCATTGGTCAAAAAATTCGCATTCGCGGTGAACTATACAAAGTGATCGGCGTGATGGAGGCTAAGGGTTCCCAGGGGCCGCAAGATCGCGATGATGCGGTTTATATTCCCCTAACTACCATGTCAGCCCGCACGATCGGTAGGAATGCGCTGACAGGCATTTCTGTGAATGGGATTTTTATTAAAAGTCAGCATGAATCGCAGTTAGAAACTCTGAAATTTCAAGTCACCAATATTTTGCGATTGCGCCACAAAATCATGTCGCCCGCCGATGATGATTTTCGCGTCACCAACCAGGCTGATATCCTCAAAACCTTGACCACCATTTTGGGATTACTCACCACCACCATTGTGGCCGTTGCGGCGATTTCTTTGGTGGTGGGTGGCATCGGCATCGCCAATATTATGTTGGTTTCGGTGGTGGAACGCACTCGCGAAATTGGGGTTCGCAAAGCGATTGGGGCAACCGATCGCGCCATTCTCAGTCAGTTTTTGGTGGAGTCCGTCACCATTTCTGTCCTGGGCGGCACGATCGGGATTGTGTTGGGCATTGGTGTCACCGTGGTGGCGGCTACGGCTTTTCAGTTTGCCTTGGTGATTTCGGGGGGTGCTGTGGTAGTCGGGTTTGGGCTGTCCACGCTGGTGGGCTTGGCGGCGGGGGTAATTCCTGCTCGTAACGCTGCCCAACTCGACCCAATTACTGCCCTCCGCAGCGAGTGAGGTAATTCCCCATGATTACGCTCCAAAACATCACCAAAACCTATCAACTGGGCGAAACCAGCGTGCCCATTTTGAAGGGCATTGATTTGGACATTCCCGCCAATGACTACTTAGCGATCGTGGGGAGTTCGGGTTCAGGCAAATCAACTCTGATGAATATTATTGGTTGCCTCGATCGCCCCACCGAAGGAACCTACACCTTTGAAAATCGCAACTTAACTGCGCTGAATTCGACAGAATTAGCCTACATTCGCAATCAGCGTATTGGCTTTGTTTTTCAGCAATTTAATCTGTTGCCCCGCGCCACGGCCCTGGAAAATGTGATGCTACCGGCCGTCTATGCTGGCATTCCCAAAGCCGATCGCCGGGCCCGCGCCGAAGCCGCCTTGGTGAGTGTGGGGTTGGGCGATCGACTCCATAACCGGCCCAATCAACTGTCGGGGGGACAACAACAACGGGTGGCGATCGCCCGAGCATTGATCAATCAGCCATCCCTGCTGTTAGCGGACGAGCCAACCGGTGCCCTCGACAGCCAAACCACCCAAGAGGTGATGAATTTATTTGATCAATTGCATCAGCAACAAATTGCCATTGTGCTGATTACCCACGATTTGGCGATCGCCGATCGCACCCAGCGCAAAATTCAAATTCGCGACGGTTTAATTGTGGACTAGCTGATAGCAGCCCTGATCGGGTTCAACGATTTCATCCGCCACGATCCGCTAACAGTGGCGTTGGGATTTTGAGCCATTTGATAACCAACCTCAGGATTGGGCCGCCTACCCAGGCCGCAACACATGCCGCAACACATGCCGCAACACACGCCTCAACAATAGAGGCGGTATGCTGAATTGCGGGCAGAGAAGCCGTGCAAGCGCCCTAGAGCCAATTTCAGCATTTCGGACTCGGCCGCTGGCGAGTAGGTCATTAATTTGACATCCTCCCCGCCCTAAAGGAGCGGGGATTCCCAGACCTCACGATCCAGGTTTCTGCTTCATAGCACCTGCCTTCCGAGACTTGCTCTCTTCGGGTCTTACGGTCGCTCCACAGACTGAAACCGCTAGCCCAGCGGCCAAAATATTCCGTGCTGCGTTCACATCTCGATCATGGTGCATCCCACAATTCGGGCAATCCCACTCTCGAATATTGAGTGGCAGCTTTTCAACAATGTGACCACAATTCCCGCAGCGCTTGGAACTGGGAAACCACTTATCAATCTTGATCACTGATCGCCCATACCATTGGGCTTTGTACTCCAGTTGTCGAACCAATTCACCCCACCCCGCATCACTAATAGCGCGGGCTAGCTTGTGGTTTTTGACCATATTCACAACCGATAACGACTCCACCGCGATCGTTTGATTTTCACGAATCAGGCGGGTTGTCAGCTTGTGTAAATGGTCTTTTCTGGAGTCCGTGATCTGTTGATGGATACGAGCTACTTTGCGTCTGGCTTTGTCGCGATTGCGAGATCCCTTGGCCTTGCGGCTTAGGGCTTTTTGAGCCATCTTCAGACGCTTGTGGTGGCGTTTGAGGTGTTTGGGGTTGGCAATTTTTTCACCCGTGCTGATTGTGACTAGGCTCGTGATACCCACATCGAGTCCCACCGCGCTGGGGGATTTTGGTAGCGTCAAATCACGAGGATCATCAAACCGCAAGGATAGATGCCAATGCCCATTAGGACTCAATCTCACCGTGACCGTTGAGGGTTCAACACCATCGGGCAACTGTCGTGACCAACGAACCCTTAAGGGCTGATCAGACTTAGCCAAGAACACCTGTCCATCTTTCCAGCGAAATGCGGAGCGCGTGAATTCTGCACTGCCGCCATTCCGTTTTTTCTTGAAGTTTGGATACTTGGTTCTACCAGCAAAGAAATTGGTAAATGCTGATTGCAAATGCCGCAACCCTTGCTGAAGTGGAACCGAACTGACATCATTCAAAAATGCCAGATCCTCATCTTTTTTCCACGCGGTTAACATGGAAGATGTTTGAGCGTATCCGATCCGTTCTTGACGTTCATACCAGGCTTGCGTCCGTTCTGCCAGCGCCCGGTTGTAAACCAATCGCACGCACCCAAGTGTTTGTCGCAACAGCAACTCTTGCTCGGGTGTTGGGTAGAAACGATATCGATAAGCTTTTTCCGCCATGTCTTACACTGTATCAGCTAGAATGTAAGATTTCGAGCAAATCCGCCCTAAAAGGGCGGGGTTTCAGACCCTTTTCTTTTTGATGAATTTTTTTCAGGAATTTTCGCTGCTATTGCGGGCCCGTTATCCGCTGATTTATATCCCCACCGCCGAAGAGGAGCGGGTGGAAAAGGCGATCGCCCAATGTGCCCAAAGCCAGGGCAATCGTGGGATTTATGTTTGGGATTTTGTGGAAGGCTACAGCGGCAGTCCCAATGATTTGGGAGCAGCTAAGCGCAATCCGCTGCAAGCGCTGGAATTTTTGGAAAAATTTCCCGATTCAGCGGCGGGAGTCTTTGTGTTACGGGATTTTCATCGATTTTTGGATGATATTGCGATCGCCCGCAAATTGCGTAACTTGGCCCGATCGCTCAAGGCCCAACCCAAAAACATCGTGCTCCTTTCCCCGCAGGTGCAAATTCCCGAAGACCTCAGCGAAGTGCTGACAGTGTTGGAATTTCCCCTGCCCGCCGCCGATGAACTGCGCCAAGAGGTGCAACGGCTAGCGACCGCCACGGGCCAAACCTTGGAAGGACGAGACTTAGAAGACTTAGTGCGATCGAGCCAAGGCCTCTCGCTCGATCGGGTGCGGCGGGTGTTGGGCCGGGCGATCGCCCAAAACGGCAACCTGCCCCCCGAAACCATGGATCTGATCCTGGAAGAAAAGCGCCAATCGATCCGCCAAACCCAAATTTTGGACTTTTGCCCCGCCACGGAACAAATGTCCGACATTGGCGGCCTAGACAACCTGAAAGCCTGGCTCCTGCGGCGTGGGGGCGCATTTTCAGAGCGGGCCCGCCAATACGGCCTGCCCCATCCTCGGGGGCTGTTGTTGGTGGGGATTCAAGGCACTGGCAAATCCTTGACGGCCAAGGCGATCGCCCACCATTGGCACTTGCCCTTGCTGCGGTTGGATGTGGGGCGTTTGTTTGGTGGCTTGGTCGGTGAGTCTGAATCCCGCACTCGCCAAACCATTCAGCTCGCGGAAGCCCTCGCCCCCTGCATTCTGTGGATCGATGAAATCGACAAGGCCTTCGCCGGATTGGGCAGCAAGGGCGACGGCGGCACGGCCTCGCGGGTTTTTGGCACGTTTGTCACCTGGATGGCGGAAAAGCAATCGCCGGTCTTTGTGGTGGCCACGGCGAACGATATCCAGTCCTTGCCGCCAGAACTGTTGCGAAAAGGGCGATTTGACGAAATCTTTTTTGTGGGATTGCCCAGTCAGCCGGAGCGCCGCGAAATTTTTGAGGTGCATTTAAGCCGACTGCGTCCCCACAATCTCAAAACCTACGACCTCGATCGCCTGGCCTACGAAACACCGGACTTTTCCGGGGCCGAAATTGAACAGGCGATCGTGGAAGCAATGCACATTGGCTTCAGCGAAAACCGCGATTTCACCACCGATGACATTGTGGCCGCCGTTAGCCAAATTGTGCCCCTGGCTCGCACGGCCCGCGAGCAAATCGAAGCGCTTCAGCAATGGGCGGCCGCGGGCAAAGCGCGGTTAGCATCCCGATCAACCACCTTAGGCGGCTTGTCTTCTTTCTCGGGCTAATTCTGGATTGATCGGGCTGAATGGGCTGAACAAGCTGCATTAGCCAAATTGGCCGAATTTCCGCCCTGATCAGAACGGGTTCTAGGGGAAAATACGGGCTGAATCGCAGGATATCCTGGCTAGATAGCTGACTGGATATCTGGCTAAATCTCTGGCTAGATAGGCTGACTAGATATCTGGGCTAAATCTCTGGGCTAGATAGGCTGGCTAGATATTTTGGACGGGTTGGTGGTTGATCCTCATCGGGAGTCGCAAACGATCGTGCGTTGGCTGTGGAAACTATTGCGCGGGCTGGTCAGCCTCATTAGTGGTATCGCGATCGCGATCGCCTTTTTGGCTGCCGGAGGGGTGATTGCCGTTCGCTACATCGTCACCCAAATTGCCACGGCCCCGCCACGCCCCAGCTTTGCCAACGATCCCAAACCCGGCGCGGTGGTGACCCCGCCCCCACCGCCCAGCAGCGCGGTTGCCCCAGCCCCAGTTTTGCCGCCGCCGTCGCCCTTGCCCCCCGGTGCTTATCGGGCCCGGGTGACCCAACCGATCGGGCTGGTGTTGCGATCGACTCCCAATCGATCGGGCGCAAGGCTGGGCAGTGTGGACTACAACGATCGGGTCATTGTCTTGGGAGACAGTCCCGATCGACGTTGGCAGCGGGTGCGCCTGGGCGAAAGCGGCCCCGAGGGCTGGGTTCGCAGCGGCAACACCCGCCGACTGGATTAACAAGTTTGATTAACGAGCTTGATGCACCATCCCAATCAACAAACTCCATTCACCAAGTTCTAGTAGCGCGGCTGCCTTGACGTGATATGCCAAGTCAACTGACTGTTATCGCCACCAAATCGTTAGGCAGCAAGGGGCTTAAGCCCCTTGTTATCACGACTGCCTTTGCCGCTTTGACCCAATAAATTAAGCCTGTTGCGCTACTAGGTTCTGGAATGAACTGGTTCTGGAATGAATTGGGCAAAAACTTAAGCCGATCGTTGGGCAATCGCAATGCCCGGCGCGTAGGCTTCCAACACCCGAGCCGTGAGCGAGCAAGTCACCATCAAATAGTCACAGGCATGGCACTGGGTGCGAATCACGTTGCTCGTGCGAATCCGATGACGCTCTGCACGCGAACCACAGTTGGGGCAGTAAATCGTTTCTACGGTCAGCATTGTGGTCACCATCTGGCAAAAATTTGAGGAACTAAACCGAGGCATCGACGGGCTTGTCTAAACGGCGGATGGGCTGAAGGTGCGATCGCCCCCCCAAGGCAAGGAGCATTTGCGGCGGGAGCACCGGATCTGGGCGATCGATCCTTCACATCCAGTGATGAAAAAACGCGATCAGCAACGAAAAACAACGAAAAACAACACAGATATGAGCCGAGTCATCCCGTTGACCAAGAAAACTCAAAAAACGACGGAGTCCATTTGAGCGCGATCTCCATTGGCCCAATTCAATTAGTCCAGTTCAAGCGGTAGGGGACTGAAAGGGCTGTTCTCGAGCATTTCCGTCGTTTTCGACTCCTCACGACCTTGCAGATAGCACTGTCAATAACTTCAACAAATTCAGTAAATGGCCGGCAGCCAACCGACCACAAACCTCAGCGGAAGAATGCCTTAAAAAGCAATTTCAGAGGCGATGCGACTGGTTTTGAGAGCAGGAAACAAGGGTGATCAAAACCAATCATGGAATCGAGGGGTTAATTCATTCTCGTTCTTAGCATTATGGAATAGCCGATCGGGGCTCGGGGGAATTTAGCAACAATTCCTTTCAATTTAAAGACATCGGTTCCTCCGAATGACGCGATCCCTAATTGGTTACCTCTGATACCAAGTGAGTCCCAATCAAAACTCAGTCGGTATTTCGGCAAACTCTCCCCTTAAGAGAAGCGGCGGCCTGCAACTGTTCAGACGGCAACTATGACTGACTCGATCGGGTCGTCATGGCAAAGGTGCAGCTAAAAATCTGTGATCTGGGTCAATGCAATGTTGGGATCTGATCAAGATTGGGATTGGTGTTCTACTTAATATTGTTTTACCTACTTTTGATGAAACTTCAATTCTGTTTATCTCTGTTAAAAGTTTTGGTTTTCTTAAGCTTTTCTAGGGAATTTCCACCCAAAAGGGCCGTGAAGCATTTTGTGGATGAACGATCAGTTTTTGGCAAAGAGTTTGCAATTTGGAATCAGTGAGAAGTGGTTAATTTTCCATGCCCGCAGTCGTCACCCACAGTCGTCGTAACAAGGGGCTTAAGCCCCTTGTCCCTCACGAGATTGTCGCCGTGAAATCAGGGGTTCAGGCGATTGGACAACAAACCCTCAGCCCCTTGCCCCACTCCGATTTGCGATCGGGTTGCTGGGTTGTAGTGGGTGGGGTTGAGCGGCTGGAACACCATTGGGGGGATGTAACTGGTGGATTACATCCCGATCGAGCCGCGCTAGACTCCGCATCCATGTTTGTTGCCCCACGGATTGCTCGCGCCTATGCCTTGCGCCTATGCCTTGCGCCTATTCCTGTGGGCGGACAGCCTCCAGAATTTGCGAGAAATAGAACTGGGAGCCAATGAACTCCCGCCGATTGACCTCAAACCCATTGGCCCGCAAAATCCGCACCACATCCCGCACCGGGTGCAAATAGGCGCGCGTGGTTTTGCTGGGGCCGGGGAACAGCTCGCCAATTTTTTTCAACAGCACATAAACCGGACTCTTGGGCGCAAAGCTGAGGATTAGCTTCGACTGGGCAAGGCTGGCCAAATGCCCAATCATTTTTTCAATGTCTTGGTCGGGATAGTGAATCAACACATCCAAGCAAATTACGGTGTCGTAGGAACCCTCGATCGCCTCAAGATCCTGCACTTCAAAACTCAGGCGATCGCCCAAGTTCAGCTTGGCCGCACGCTCCTTGGCCTCACCGATCATCGCCTCAGAAATGTCGCTACCCGAAACGATCGCCCCCAACTCCGCCAACGGCACACTTAGGGAACCCACGCCGCAACCCGCATCACAGATGGTTTGGCCCGCCAGTTTGCTTCCTTGCTTCAGCCAATAGACCACCGTATCCACCGTGCGTTGATGCCCTTCGCGGATGTCGCGTTGCACCTTGTTCACGTCGCCGTCGCCATAGATGCGCCGCCAGCGATCGAACCCAGTGGTGTTGAAATAGTCCTTGACGATGGCTTTGTCGTTGCCCTTGTTGCTGGTGGCGCTGCTCATAGGGAATTGCGTAAATCTTGGGTAGAGTGATCTCAAAAGTTGGATGCTAAGGGCCAGGATGGTCGCCAGGGCCAGGCCGTGGGTCGGCGTGGATCGTCACCAATGGCTCGGGTGGTCACCCATTGGCGCTGATGGGCAAGGCAACTATGGCCGGATGGCGACTGCTGTGGATCGCCATCATCGCCATCCCATCATCGCCATCATTGACCGCTGCATTGCACGACGGCTGCACCGAATTCATTGCCGCAAATGAGCAAAATTCATTGCCGCATTTGATTATAGAGAGACCCGCAGCCGCGATCGCCGAAAAAATCCTGGCCACCCCCTAGCCTCGATCTGGCTTCAGCGCGTAGAATCAAGTTTTGTCTTTTGTCGTTTGCTCCCAAAAACGACAGTCGTTACACTCGATTCGGTTGCAACAGCCCCCATGGTTAAGATTCGCCTCAAGCGCCTCGGCAAAAAACGCGAAGTCAGCTATCGCATCGTGGTGATGCAAAGTACCTCGCGCCGCGATGGTCGCGCCCTGGAAGAACTGGGTTTCTATAATCCCCGCACGAACGAAACGCGCTTGGAAGTGCCTCGGATCATCGAGCGTCTGAAGTCTGGTGCTCAACCCACCGACACCGTGCGCAGCATCTTTGAAAAGGCCAACATTTTTGAGCAACTGAAGGCCGCTAACGCCTAGTGGGTTGGAGGTGCAGTTTTCTGGTCTGTCGAGATTCCTCTCCCTTCCCGACTGGCCGGCAGCCTGCCCCTGTCGTTTGGCAAGGCTCGGGCGATCGCCCCACTGAATCGCGTTCATCGCCCCGGTGGCTTTGCCCCTAATCATTTTCGAGTAGCCGGAGTTCCGCTTGACAACTTCGACGAATCCAAGCCCCTCGATCGACTACGAGGGGCTTGTGCAATACCTGATTGAACCGTTGCTGGAAGTGCCTGATGCTTTGCGGATTGACTGCGAGCACACGGGCAACAATGTTTGGCTGCGGGTGGCCTTTGACCCGGCCGATCGGGGACGGGTGTTTGGGCGCAGCGGCAAAACCATCCAATCAATCCGCACGGTTTTGGACTTGGCGGCCCACCACGAAGGTCGCGCGGCCTTTTTGGACGTGTATGGCGGCTACAGCTTGGGCGAGGGCCCCTCAGAAGACGGCAACGGCCGGGGCCGGGGCGATCGCGGGGGTGACCGACGGCGATCGCGACCCGATCGACCCAACCGAGGGCGGTAGCGGTGGCTCCCCTGTCGATCGACCTGGGCAGCAGCACCAGCGCCGTCACCCTGGCGGGCCATCGCGAGGAAACCCTCAAGGCCCTGGCCAAGCACACGGGCACAACCCTGGTGATGCGCGGCCAAGAGTTGGTAATCACTGGGCCCGACAAGGCGATCGCCCTGTGCCAACAAATCGTCAAGGCCTTAGAAATCTATTGGAGCGCCGGACAGCGGATTGATGAAGCGGATGTGCTGACGGCGAAACGGGCGATCGAAACCGATCGACTCGGTGAGCTGGCGGACTTGCACCAGGACTCGATCGCCCGCACCCGACGCGGCGACAACATCCGCGCCAAAACCTTTCGCCAACAGCGCTACATCAAAGCCATCCGCAATCACGACCTGATCTTCTGCACCGGCCCGGCGGGTACGGGCAAAACCTTCCTCGCTGCCCTGATTGCGGTGCAAGCGTTGCTGGCCGGTGAATTTGAGCGTTTGATCCTCACCCGTCCCGCCGTGGAAGCGGGCGAGCGGCTGGGGTTCCTGCCCGGCGACCTGCAACAAAAAATTGATCCGTATCTGCGCCCGCTCTACGACGCGCTGTACGAACTGATCGACCCGGAAAAAGTGGCCAACCTGATGGAGCGGGGCATTGTGGAAGTGGCTCCGTTGGCTTATATGCGCGGTCGCACCTTGAACAATGCTTTCGTAATTTTGGATGAGGCCCAAAACACTACGCCGGCCCAAATGAAGATGGTGTTGACACGGCTGGGGTTTCGATCGCGCATGGTCGTGACTGGCGACATTACCCAAACCGACTTGCCGGAGCACCAAACCTCGGGCATGGCGATCGCCCAACGGATTCTCAAAAATGTTGAGGGGATCGCCTTTTGTGAACTGACCCGCGCCGATGTGGTGCGCCACCCGCTGGTTCAACGGATCGTCACCGCCTACGAACGCCACGAAGCCGGCCAGTAGGTCAACTTTCCGCACACCGCAGCCACTTCGCCGCTCACAAGTCTTCCCGATCGTCTGTCTCTCATCAAAATCCGTGATTCGGCATAATTGGCTTAAGTCTCGCCTCTCTCACTCGTGATGCCGAACGAATCTGCTGCGCCTCAGCCGGAACCCAAGCAGGACGAAAAAGCCCCCGATTCAAAGTCGGCCGCACCGGATGCGAAGGATAAAGACAACACCAAGGATGCCCAATCTGCCGAGCTAGCCACCGAGGATAAGGATGCTGAAGCCGCCGCCCAACATTGGGTAGTGCAGGCCATTGATGCTCTCGCAAAACACACCAAGAGTCTGGGCGGGAGTCTGGGTAGCGGTGGATTGGTCTTTTTTGTGTTGAGACAAGACTGGGCGTTGGCGGGACTCACCCTCCTGTTTTTGATCGTAACAACAGCATGGAAGGGCTACAGCAAAAGTGTTCTGAGTCGCGTCTCAGAACTGGCGGGGGCGAGGGGGCTAGCCCATGTGGACACCTTGGTGGGTTGGGCAAAAATCGCCAATCAAAACTTGACAGCAAGGATCAACTGGTGGCGATCAGGGTTTGAGACCAAATATCTGGAATGCCAGGGCTGGGCCTGTCTGCGTGATGACCCACTCGGGCTGGATCAGGTGGGTGATGGTGTGATTCGGCCATTGCTACAAGAGATTTTTGTGCCTTTGGAACTGACTATCAATCCACAGGTTGGGGGCTATACCGAGCAGCGGAAACGGCTAAAGCAGCAGCTCAACAAGCAACAAAAGTCCCCTCATGAAAATTTAGGGATGCAAGAGGCTTGCATTCAATCAATTTGGGATTTGCTGAAACAAGTTCGGCGCGATCCGAGCTATCGCCAAATGTTGATTCGGGCCAAGGGTGGCTATGGCAAAACCACACTGCTGAAGCATTTGACCTATGTTTACTGTCAAAAAAACCGCCAGGTTAATTACCAACGCCATCACGCCCCTAAGTTAATTCCTTTTCTGGTGATCTTGGCAAACAAAACCAATTGGCAGATGCTTGCTGATGAAAAAGCGCCAGACTTACCGGATTTTCTGACCAGGATTCATTTACCCAGCTTACCCAAGGGCAAAACCTTAAAAGTTCCAACCAATTGGATTTTGGAACTTTTGGAAAAGGGCAAAGCGTTGGTGATGTTTGATGGATTTGATGAAGTACCGCTAGATTACCGTTTGGCCGTGAGCCAATGGATTAATCGGCAAATGCGCGAGTTTCCAGAATCGGTGATGATTGTCACCTCGCGTCCCACGGCTTGTTTGGAACATTACGATCAGCCTTTACCCAGTGCTTTGTTGTGGGTTCGGCAGTTTTCAGAACAGCAGCAAGCCAAATTTATTCGACAGTGGTACAGCTTTCAGGAAATCAAGGCGGTTGGTGGGCAAAAAACGCCCGATGTTGAGCAGCGAATTGAGGAGCGATCGCAGTCTTTGATCGACCAATTGCAAGCCAGACCTGAATTAGCCGACTTGGCTGGGAATCCGCTGCTGCTGAATATGATGTGTCGCCTTCATCTAGAGCATGGCGTGAATCAACCACTGCCCCAACGGCGTGTGAAGCTGTATGAGGATATTTGCGAGGTGCAAATTTCCAAACGTCCCAAAGGACGAGGGATTTCGCTGTGTTTGAAACCGGCGGGGCGCTTAGAGGTGCTGCAAATTCTGGCGCTGGCGATGATGTTGCGGGCTAGGCCGGGGGATGACCAGGGCCACAAACAAATCACTGAGCATGATTTGTTGGATGTGATTGTGCAGCCGATTGGGGAGCGCGATCCAGAGGTTTCGGCGCGGGACTTTTTGCGGCAAATGGTGGAGGTGAGTGAACTGTTGGTGGAAACCCAAGAAAAGGGGATCTATGAGTTTTCGCACCTGAGTTTTCAGGAGTTTTTGGCGGCGAGTGAAATTGTGCGGCTGCGCCAAGAATCGATGTTGTATGACAAGTTCGCAATTCCTGCTTGGGAAGCCACGATTTTGCTCTATGGGGAGTTGGTGAATCCCTCGAATTTGATTCGGGAGGCGATGAAACAGCACCCAGACTTGGCTTATAAAATTTATCAAACCACGGCCAAGCGGTTGGACTTGAGCAGTGCGGAGCGGGCGGAGCTGGAACGCCTGAAAAAAACCGTGGCCAGCTCGCGCTACGAAACCCTAGAAGCCCTGATGATTGCGGGCGACTGGGTGGGGGCCGACGACGAAACCTATCGGCTGATGATCACGACAGTGGGCAAGGAAGAGGGGCAATGGTTCACGAGTGAGGAGCTGTTGAACTTTCCTTGTGAGGAATTGTTGGCCATCGATAGCCTGTGGGTGAAACACAGCCAAGGTCAGTTTGGCTTCTCGGTGCAGAAGGAGATTTACGTGGCCTGTGGAGCCAAGCTGGATGACCAGTACTTGAGTGCTAAGATTTGGCAGGATTTTGGGACACAAGTGGGATGGCGAAAGAATGACGACTGGAAGAGGCGCGACGAACTGAAAATGAATCCCCATCTCTCGCCTAGAGGAGAAATTCCTTTTCGGGGGAGTGGATTGGGCTTGGTCTCTTCTCTATTATCGAGACTTGTGAACTGTAGCAGGCCGTAGCCGTAGGGTGTGTAGGGCAACGGTTCGCGGATACCCATCATTGGGTTTGTGCCCTACGCACCGCTGCCGTTGCCGCAGCCAAACCGACTCGTGATCCCGAGGGGCGATCGATGGTGCGTGGGAGACAAGCCAACCAAATCATCACCCCGAAAACTTTCTCCCACACATCCTACGGCTCCTGAGCGGTTTCGCACTCAAGCGGGCCCGATCGCCCGGTCGGTCAATGTACCCAACAACCTCCTAGAATCAGAAGGGCTGACTATTCACGCTAACGCTGCAAAAGCGCCACAATTTCCCTGTGGTGGGGATTCTGGCGCTCTGTTTAGGTTTTAAGGGGTCTGGATTATGGCTTTCGCGTCGATCGTTCGTGCCTTGCAGCGGTCTCCCTTGACGGAGGAGTTTTTAGGACGGCTCGATCGCGATCGCCAGTTGATTTTTAGCGGCGCGGCCCAGTTGCCCAAGGCCTTCACGATTTCGGCGCTGGCCCAGGCGCGGGGGCGATCGCTGCTGGTGGTGACGGCGACGCTGGAGGAAGCCAGCCGCTGGGCTGCCCAAATGGAAGAGATGGGGTTTGGGGCGCTGCATTTTTATCCCACCTCGGAAGCCTCGCCCTACGAACCCTTTGACCCGGAGCAGGAAACCCTCTGGGGCCAGTTGCAGGTGTTGGCGGATTTGCGGGGGCGATCGCTCCACAGTGACCCGAAGCCGATCGCGATCGTCACCACCGAACGCGCCCTGCAACCACACTTGCCCCCCGTGGCGGCCTTTGATCCCTACTGCATCAATCTGGAGCCGGGGGCCGAGTCGGATTTGGGCGATTTGGGGCGCAAGCTGGCGCGGCTGGGCTATGAGCGGGTTTCCTTGGTGGAAACGGAGGGCCAGTGGAGCCAGCGGGGCGACATTATCGATGTGTTCCCGGTGTCGTCGGAATTGCCGGTGCGGTTGGAGTGGTTTGGCGACGCTTTGGAGCGGATTCGGGAGTTTGACCCGGCCAATCAGCGATCGCTCGATCCGGTGGCGCGGGTGGTGCTGACTCCGACGGATTTTGGGCCGATCGTCCGGGCGGCCTTGGGTTGGGAGCCGGAACCCTTGGACGAATCGGAGGCGGAAGCGGAGTTACGATCAGACGCGGAAGGGATGCGGCGGCTGTTGGGGCGGGCCTTTGAGCAACCGGCTTGCTTGCTGGATTATTTGCCCGAGGGGACGATCGTGGCGATCGATGAGATCGACCATTGCGGGGCCCATGCCGATCGCTGGGTGGAGCAGGTGGGTGAGCATTGGGCGATCGTCAATCAGCACCCGGACAGCTTGCCCCACGGGGAACCCCTGCGACCGATTCATCGCACCTTTGGCGAGGTGTTGGCGGCGCTCGATCGGTTCGATCGCTTCTTTCTCAGTGAGCTGGCGACGGAGGTGGCCTCGCCCCTGATTGCCAACCCGCCCCGGCCGATTAATTTGGCTTCCCGACCCGTGCCGCCCACACCACACCAGTTCAGCAAGTTGGCGGACTTCATTCGCGGCGAGGTCGATCGCAAATTCGCCATTTGGCTGCTGTCGGCCCAGCCCAGCCGCTCCGTGGCCCTGCTGCAAGAGCACGATTGTCCGGCGCAGTTTGTGCCCAGCCCGCGCGACTTCCAGGCGATCGATCGGCTCCAGGGCAACCACACCCCCGTGGCGGTCAAATATTCCGGCTTGGCGGAACTCGAAGGCTTTGTGCTGCCCACCTATCGGATCACGGTGCTGACCGATCGAGAGTTTTTTGGTCAGCACGCCTTGGCCACGCCCGGTTATGTGCGAAAACGTCGCCGCGCCACCTCTAAACAAGTCGATCCCAACAAGCTGGCTCCCGGCGATTATGTGGTGCATCGCAACCACGGGATTGGACGGTTTTTAAAGCTCGAAAAAATCGTTTTTGATAACCAAACCCGCGAATATTTGGTGTTGCAATACGCCGATGGATTATTGCGGGTGGCGGCGGATCAAGTGGGCAGCCTGTCGCGCTATCGTCGCACCCAAGATAGCCCGCCGGAATTGCACCGGATGACCGGGAAAACCTGGGAAAAAACGAAAGCGAAAGTCCGCAAAACGATCAAGAAATTGGCGGTGGACTTGCTGCAATTGTATGCGGCGCGATCGGAACAGCGGGGCGTGGCCCTGCCGCCGGATATGCCTTGGCAACAGGAGCTAGAGGATTCATTTCCCTACCAACCTACGCCGGATCAACTAAAGGCAACCCAGGACGTAAAACGGGATATGGAGAGCGATCGCCCCATGGATCGTTTGGTCTGTGGCGATGTGGGTTTTGGCAAAACGGAAGTGGCCGTGAGGGCGATTTTCAAGGCCGTCACCGCTGGCAGACAGTGCGCCCTGTTGGCTCCCACCACGATTTTGACCCAACAGCATTACCACACTCTCAAGGAACGATTTGCGCCCTATCCGATTCAAATTGGGCTGATGAATCGGTTTCGATCGCCCCAGGAACGCAAGGAAATTCAACGGCGCTTGGCCACCGGAGAATTGGACATTGTGGTGGGAACCCATGCCCTCTTGAGCAAATCAACTCAATTCAAAGATTTAGGTCTTTTAGTGGTTGATGAAGAGCAGCGATTTGGGGTGAATCAAAAGGAAAAAATCAAAGCCCTGAAAACCCAAGTGGATGTGTTGACCCTCAGCGCCACGCCGATTCCTCGAACACTCTATATGGCGCTCTCGGGCATTCGGGAAATGAGCTTGATTACGACTCCGCCGCCCAACCGCCGCCCGATTCAAACCCACTTGGCTCCCTACGACCCGGAAGCGGTGCGATCGGCCATTCGGCAAGAACTCGATCGGGGTGGGCAAATTTTCTACGTGGTGCCTCGGGTGGAAGGCATTGAAAAGGTGGCAACGCAATTGGTGGAATTGGTTCCCAGCCTGCGAATTGCGATCGCCCACGGGCAAATGGACGAGGGCGAATTGGAAGCCACCATGCTGTCATTTGGCAGTGGTGAAGCGGATATTTTGGTTTGTACCACGATTGTGGAATCGGGCTTGGATATTCCCCGCGTCAATACAATTTTGATTGAAGATGCGGAAAAATTCGGGCTATCTCAGCTCTACCAATTGCGCGGCCGCGTCGGTCGAGCCGGGGTACAAGCCCACGCTTGGTTGTTCTATAACCGCCAAGGATTACTATCAGAAGCCGCCCGCAAACGACTGCGCGCAATTCAGGAATTTACCCAACTGGGATCGGGTTATCAACTGGCCATGCGCGATATGGAAATTCGCGGCGTGGGTAACTTGTTAGGAGCAGAACAATCGGGACAAATGGAAGCGATCGGTTTCGATCTCTACATGGAAATGTTGCAAGAGGCGATCGATGAAATTCGCGGCCAAGAAATCCCGCAGGTGGATGACACCCAAATCGATTTGCACCTAACAGCCTTTATCCCGAACGATTACATTCCAGACTTGGAACAGAAGATGAGCGCCTATCGATCGGTTGCCGCCGCCAGCAGCAAACGGGAACTCACGGAAATCGCCGCCGACTGGAGCGATCGCTACGGCCCGATTCCGCCCGCTTGCTTGCAACTGTTGCGGGTAATGGAACTGAAACAGACCGCCAAGCAACTCGGCTTCTCTCGAATTCGGATCGAGAATAAACAGCACGTGATTCTAGAAACGCCGATGGAAGAACCGGCTTGGAAGCTGTTAGCGGAAAACCTGCCCGATCACCTGCGATCGCGCTTTGTCTATATGCCAAAAAAGGTGATGGTGCGCGGTTTGGGCGTGGTGAAACCAGAACAGCAACTGGACAATTTGATCGATTGGCTAGGTCGAATGCAAGGTGCTTTACCAGAAGCCCCGCTAAAGGCTTCCTAGACAAAATGGAGCTTCCGAGACTTAGCAGCCCATCCAATGACTGGATAGGGCTTCTGCTTGCTGCAAGACGGTTTGAATCGCAGCTTTTTCTAAATCTGGTGGGTAGCCGTGTCTTTTGAGAATGCGCTTAATGGCAGTTCGCAGGCGAGCACGGGCGCTTTCCCGATGGGCCCAATCGATCGTGATGTTTGACTTCAAACTGATCAAGAGTTCGTGGGCAATCACTTTCAGGCTGTCATTGCCCATCACTTCAACCGCGCTTTCATTCTCGGCCAGGGCATCATAAAAAGCGATTTCATCGGCAGATAAACCTTGCTCCTCACCCCGCTGCCGTGCGGCTTGGACATCCCGAGCCAAATTAATCATTTCCTGGATCACTTCAACGGCGCTGATCGCGTTGGTGTGATAGCGGGCGATCGCCTTTTCCAATCGCTCAGAAAATTTCTTTTCTTCGGTAATATTCGTGCGACTGCGAGAGTGGATTTCATCATTGAGCAATCGCTTGAGGGCTTCGAGGGCGAGATTCTTCTTGGGCATTTGCTGAATCTCCAGCAAAAAATCATCGGAAAAAATCGAAAGATCCGGGGAAGACAGCCCAGCCGCCCTGAGGATATCGATCATTTCAGTGGAGGTAATGGCCCGATCGATCATTTGCTGGACGGCAAATTCCCGGCCGGTCGTGGTTGGTTGAGCAGTTGCGGTTGATTGCACCAGCGCAGCGCGGATTGCTTGGAAGAAGCCCACTTCATCGCGAATTTGGCGGCCTTGATCGCTAGAACTGGCCAGGGCGAAGGCTTTGGATAAGGCTAAAACAACATCTTGATAGTGGCGGTGGGCGCGTTTTTGGGCGTTTTCATCGGTTTCTTGCTGGGCGGCTTGGTGCTGTTTTTCCAGAACCCATTCGATCGCCTCAGCCATCACCACCAGTCGTTCTTGAGCTGTACCTATCAAGCCGCGTTGGTAATCGAAACCGTGGAAAAGGGCGCACACAATATCGTACTTTTCCAGCATGACGGCGATCGCCTCGGCTTCGTCGATGCCCGTGCGTTCTTGGTCTTGGGCGGAATAATCGCGGAGGGCTTCCTTCAGGCGTTGGGCAATGCCGATGTAGTCCACAACCAGGCCCGCAGGCTTATCACGAAAAACCCGATTCACACGGGCGATCGCCTGCATCAAGCCATGGCCTTTCATGGGCTTGTCCACGTACATCGTGTGCAGGTCGGGGGCATCAAACCCGGTCAGCCACATATCCCGGACAATCACCAATTGCAGGGGATCTTCCGGGTCTTTTAGGCGTTTTGCCAGCAGATCGCGGCGGGCCTTGTTGCCAATGTGGGGTTGCCATTCCAGGGGATCAGTGGCAGAACCCGTCATCACGATTTTGATCCGGCCGGTGTTGTCATCCGGGCTGTGCCAGTCGGGACGGAGCGCGATGATTTGGTCGTAGAGCTTGATGCAAATCGATCGACTCATACAGACAATCATGGCCTTGCCCGTCAAAGCTGCAACCCGATTTTCAAAGTGTTGAACTAGATCGGCGGCAACCAGTTTGAGGCGAGATTCTGCGCCGACTAGCGCTTGCACCGTTGCCCATTTTTGACTCAGTTTTACCCGCTCTGATTGTTCCTCGTCTTCCAAAAGTTCTTCGATCTCCGCATCAATTTGGGGTTTTTGATCTTCGGGGAGTTGAATGCGGGCGAGGCGGTTTTCGTAATAAATTGGCACGGTTGCGCCATCTTCCACGGCGCGGCTGATGTCGTAGATGTCGATGTAGTTGCCAAAAACGGCGGGCGTGTTGACATCACTGGCCTCGATCGGTGTGCCCGTAAACCCAATAAACGAGGCATTGGGCAGGGCATCGCGCAGATATTTAGCGAAGCCGTAGGCCATGTCGCCCGTGGTGCGATCGACCTTGGCGTTAAACCCGTATTGGCTGCGGTGGGCCTCGTCGGCAATCACGATGATGTTGCGCCGATCGCTCAACGTGGGATAGGTGGTTTCGCTTTTCGTGGGGGCGAATTTTTGGATTGTGGTGAAGACAACACCCCCGGCGGCTCGGTTCAGAATGGCTTGCAGGTCTTCGCGGCTGTCGGCCTGTTGGGGCGTTTGGCGAATCAGGTCGCGGCACATGGAAAACGTGCCAAAGAGTTGATCGTCTAGGTCGTTGCGATCGGTGATCACAACGATCGTCGGATTTTGTAGGTCAGGATGGCGCACCAGTTGGCCAGCATAAAATGCCATTAGGAAGCTTTTGCCGGAGCCTTGGGTATGCCAAATCACGCCGGCTTTTTGATCAGTTTGGATCGCAGAAACAGTGCGGGCGATCGCCTTGTGGACGGCGTGGAACTGGTGATAGCCAGCGATGATTTTACGGATGCCGGAACCGGAGTCGCTAAAGACCGTGAAGTTTTGAATAAGGTCTAGGAAGCGTTGTTTTTCAAATACGCCCTCAATCAGCACGGCCATTTGGGGTTGACCTTTGGGCGCGATCGCTATTCCGTCGATCGTGGGCCAAGGTGCGAAGCGTTCTCGATCGGCCGTGAGGGAGCCGATGTGGGCAGTGAGGCCGTCGGTGGTGATGAGGGCGGCGTTGGTGCGGAAGAGGGCCGAAATTTCCGCTTTATAGGTTTGGAGTTGGTTGTGGGCGGCCGTGAGCGTGTCGGTGGAGCTGCCGGGTTTTTTAATTTCGATCACGGCGATCGGCAGACCATTAATGAAAACAACCACATCGGGGCGGCGTTTGTGGCCGTTTTCAATGACCGTAAATTGGTTGAGGACTAACCAATCGTTATTGTCGGGGTTGGCAAAGTCGATCGCATAGACTTTATCACCGCGAATCGTGCCATCTTCGGCGTAAAACTCCACATCAATTCCTTCAACTAAGGCTTGATGGAGTCGCCGATTTTCTTCAATTAAATTGGGCTTTTCGGTGGCAATGATTTTTTTAAATGCATCATCGCGGGCAGCGGCGGGAATTCTTGGGTTCAGGCGATCAAGGGCGGTTCGCAACCGTTGGCTCAGGATCGTATCGGCATAAGCTTCCCGTTCTGGCTGGGAGCCGTCGGGGTTAACCACAACATCCGCCCGGTAGCCATAGCCAAGGGTTTGGAATTGCTCAAGGAGGAGTTGTTCAACCTGGGCTTCGCTGAGGTAGGGCATGGCGGGAGCTGCTGATTTTTGATCAAGGTTTCTGTTATCGGTTTTTCACTGAACTAACATCCATTTCAGAATACCCAGGACTTTTTGGACGGGCATGGCGGGATAGGTGGTCAAATCAACGGTGACGGTGTTGGCTTCTAGTTTGAGAAATTGCCAAAGTTTGCCGCTGGTGACTGAGCCATAAATCACTGAAATGGGCTGTTCCTGTTGTTGGTTATAAATTTGGGCGGCGACCATTTCGGCGACGCATTGGCCGAGGCCAGATTCCAACTCGCCGCGTTTGGCTTCCACGATCATTAGGACGGGTGCATCAATCGTTAATCGACTTTCTGATCGACTAAATAAAAAATCACAGAAGCCATTCAGACCCCGATCGCGATCGACATCAAATTCTTCACCCGAAAAGAGTTGTACATGTCGGTTAGCAAGTCTTCTGGCTTCGAGCAGGATGGGACTCACCAACATTTCAGACAGTGCTTTTTCGGTGCGGGCGGCCTGGGCGATCGGGAACCATTCAGCGAGAATGCTGGCCATTTCGGGCGAGGGTTCTGCGGGCGGCAAGGTTTCGCAGAAGGGAGCGTCTTTAACTTTGAGTTTAAATAGGTCTTTGACGGAGTTTAGGGTGAAGTTGTTGTAGGCCATAGCGGTTCAAATAGATCACGTTACCAATTGTTCAATCAGTTCTTCTGGCTGAGATAGGTAGCAAATATTGGAAAATTCAGCAAGTTGGCTGAGATGGCTAGAACTCCACACATCTAAGCTGTCATCAAATAACGAAATGAAGTGTAATGGTTCTGTGGTGAGTTGCAATTGATTTAAGTCAACCCAAGCAGCCACAGCGTTATTCACTTTGCTATTGGCTGCGCCCCGATTGCCGGTGCTTAGAACTTTAATTAAGGCGCTGCGTCGTGGGTGTCTCGTTTGAAAGTCCATCGACCAAGAACGAGCCGATCGCCCCACTACCTTAATATCTCGTTCATAGGGAATTTGACGCTCTTCTAGAAGGTCGGCAAGATCATCATTTACCGTGCTGGCGAGTCGAGTTCGATTCAGCAACCACAAATTAGATGCAGCGATCGCGCCTTGGGCGAGTCGAGTGATGGCTTCTGCTAGGTTATTTTGCACCCGAACTAACAGCATTCCATCGTATAATTCAACGCCGTAAGTCACTTGAATATCTTGCAGAAACCATTCTTGCTTTTTGGATAGGGACTGCCGAAATGTTTGCAGATCTAGCCAGCGCAGGGTTTCGCCGAGGTCGGTTAAGGTTTGGGTTTCGGGCTTAAGAAATAAGTCGATTACGTCGCCGTCGGGATAAAGATAGGGAGTCCGAATCCGCACCAAGCCATTCACCTCGGAGCAGGTGTAGAGTTGCCCGATGGTGTCTGCGATCGATTGGCAGGGCGAGGTGGTCATAGGAACAGGTTGAGTTGTGCGGCGGGGGGCGGTGTCATGATGCCATTATGGATGACTTTTGCTTCTTGGCAGAACTGCTGCCAATTCGGGTTCAGCACTACAGCACCTCTTCAACCATTTTTTCGGCTTCTTTGACTCGGATTTCGCCGGACATGAGCTTGGGGAGGAGGCGATCGCGCAGATCAGCAAGATCATCCGAGCTTTTGGAGTTGCGGTATTGTAGATTGAAAAGATTTTCTGCCAAGCTGCTGAATTCTCTAATGATTTCGATATTGGGCTTAGGCACAAATAAATTATGTATATGATTTCGATTCAACGTTGGGACCGCAGAACCAGCATTAAACGAACTGAAATCAATATTTTGCAAAAGAAAGTAAGCATATATTGGAGTTGTATCAATATACTGCTTAATCCAAAGTGATGTATTCAGTGGCCAGAATTTTTCTTGTATGTAAAAAACCTTTCCTAAAACTCCACTTCTTCCCGTGGTAACACCTGGCGGTTCAACCATATATTCGTTGTGGGTTCCATTGAAGCCACTAGCTGCAATAACCGGGAAATTTCCATTTTGTCTTTTTGATTTTGGAAGATCAAATCCTCTTTGCAAAACAACTAATTCGTCTAGTCTACTAAGTTTCCAACCCGTCGGTATACCTGTTTCAGGGTCGATTGCCTCTGGGAACAGCGACCACAAATGCTCTGGCAGATAAGCAGCGCGGCCCGACATCTTGGCGCGGGTGGGGCCAAAGTCCACAAACCAATCCTTGAAAATCGCCCTGGCCATGGCCTCCAGGGTTTCGTTCATCCGCCGATTCAGCTCGATTTTGTCATCAAGAGCAGAGAGAATACGGGCGATCGCTTTTTGCTCAGGGAGTGGGGGCAAAACTGTTGGACATGCTGACAGAATCGCAGTGTTTAAATTAGCCATTGTTGCGCCATGCGCGTGTCTAACAATCCACTCACGTACCGAAGGATGGCGAAGATAAAAATACAAATATTTTGTGTCTACTGAATCATTACTAACACGAACTCGAAGACAGCCTGTTCCACATAACCATCCATCCAGAAGTGTTGAATGACAGATTCAGGTTATAAAAAAGGGGTAAGAAGATGTAATTCTTACCCCAAACAATCAAAAAGTAGTACACCAATGTTACGCTC